>JAAFJS010000201.1 GCA_013298985.1 Cytophagales bacterium | reverse complement strand
GCATACTAATCTTTTTTCTTAAAATTATTGCCTTCAAAAATCCATATAGCATCGCATTTGCCTTGTCAGCAAGTACATCTATTTCACTTTTCTTGATGGTGGGAATGGCTACGGTAGGAAAAAATCGTTTTACTTCTTTCTTTGTAATGTCCAAATAATGATTGGGCATGAGTTGCTTTGCCTCTTTGTAATAGGTTTCATCGCCTATCATAAAATTAGCTAAATCCTTGAAATCACTGCTATCAACAAACTTCCAAAACTCAGGGTCGTCTTGCTTTTCTAATTCAACAAATTGCTTGATAAGCTGACACTGTGAACCAATCAAAAATCTATCGCTATTTTTATCAAAATAATAATATGCCTTACGCATGGTCATAGGGTCAGGAACAATATAGCTACCTTGGGCATTGGCATACAAGAATAAAAATCTGCCACTAAGCGCATTAGTCCCCTGAATAAAATCCGCTAATGTCTTATTTGCCAATAGGTCTTGCGTTATTTGCAAGTCCGTTTTTTCAGGTACTTGATAAGACAGCGCATAACCTAACATTAATATTTCAACTTCGCCCTCTTTAAGATGAACAAAGTCTAACTCAGGGTGTACGTAGGTATAGATATTTGATTTCTCTAAGAAAATACTTTTCCAATTTTCAAAAATTTCTACTGGCTGGTTAGTGAATAGGTACTGCCTACGAAAAATATAAGTAGCGTAAGATGACATAAGTAAAGATTATAATCGTGATAGATATATGAATGATTACATAATTTAGTGCTGAAATGCAATATCTTTACAAAATTAGTGTATTTTTGATAAAAAAAATAATATTATCGTATAAGCGTATTAAAAAATAAAAAAATGCTTAAATCTATGACAGGCTTTGGCTCGATAAATATCGACAACGAAGCCATGAATTTGTTAATTGAAATCAAGTCCCTGAACTCCAAAGGATTGGATATTTCCGCCAAAGTAAGCCACGCACTTTCTGAAAAAGAAATAGAAATGCGAAATGTGATGGGTAAAATATTGGAACGCGGAAAAATCAATCTTTTTATCATATATACAAACAAAAAAAATAATACAGAACGCGCTGTAATTAATAAGGATTTGGTCAAACAATATTTTAATGATTTGAAAGCCACCGCTCAGATAGTGGGCGCAAGCGAGCAAGACCTTTTCCGATTGGCTATGATGATGCCCGATGCCTACACGACCTCGCCCATTGCTGCTGTCAGTGATGAAGAATGGCAGGAAGTGTATCAGGCTTTTATGGCTGCTCTCCAAAAGTGTGAGGCTTTTAGAGTGAAAGAGGGAGAGGTTTTGATGCAAATGATGGTAGATTGTAACCAAAAAATAGCCGAGCTACTCACCGAAATTGAGAAATTTGACCCAGCGCGCATGGTCAGTATTCGCGAAAAGCTACACCAGCAAGTCAGCGATTATGTAGATAGCGACCGTTTTGATGCCAATCGCTTTGAGCAAGAATTGGCACCGAAATTGAGAAATTTGACCCAGCGCGCATGGTCAGTATTCGCGAAAAGCTACACCAGCAAGTCAGCGATTATGTAGATAGCGACCGTTTTGATGCCAATCGCTTTGAGCAAGAATTGGTGTATTATGTGGAACGCTTGGACATTAACGAGGAAAAAGTACGCCTCAAAAGTCATATTAACTATTTTACGGAAACGCTAAACGAACCTATCTCCAATGGCAAAAAACTCAATTTTATTTCTCAGGAAATGGGGCGCGAAATCAATACGATAGGCTCAAAGGCAAATGATGTAAATATTCAACGCTTGGTGGTTCAGATGAAAGATGAGTTGGAAAAAATCAAGGAGCAGTTAAACAATATTGTGTAAAAACAAAAAAGGTTCAAGGCTTTATACCTTGAACCTTTTTTAGTTCAATCCAGTAATTGCGTTTCCAATATTTCTTTGAATTTGCGGAGCATAGCTATAATTTGCATTAAATCTTCTTTTTCAGTGCAATCATACGTTTTTGAAATGCAATACGTTTTACTTTGCATGAGCATAAAATCCCAATATTTGCCAATGACAGTACAGCCATAAAGCGGTTTTCCATTTTTGTTTTTTTCTTGGGTAATCAGAAAAGCCTCTAAAACTTGTGCTGTTACATCACCTTTGGGGTCTTTGTTTTTTTTATATTCCTGAAAATAAAAATACGGCGTTTCGGCGCGCTCTAAAATCCCAGCCGCAATCATCATATCAGACTTTGTTTTCAAAAAATAGCCATCTACTGTTGCCTCAATCGTATTTTCATAATAGGTTTTGTATTTTTTTGTTTCTTGTAAACGTCCCAATATCAGCACTTGTGCAATAAAATTCATTTTGAGCATTTCTTCATTCCAGCCAACAATTTTATTGATAAGATTGTCTGTAATATAATCAAATAAATACTGTTCGCCTGCATGGAGTGTGGTGCTTGTATTTGTCCACTCTTGCATGAGAGGGTGGGCATCATTACCTCCTAAACGTTCTAAGCCAAACATTTTAATAATTTGGGCTTCATCATATTGTTTGATTTTTTTTGCCATTATCTAAATTTTATCTTTTACAAAAATAGTAAAAAAACACAATTTAAAAACCTTTTTCATGACTTTTCCATTCCCATTGATTTCTTGCCTCGTAAAGAAAACCCAAAAAAGGTTCAAGGCTTACACCTTGAACCTTGAATTTTGAACCTTGAATTTTAAACCTTGAACCTTAAAACCTTAATATCCAGGATTCTGCTTCAACGTTGGCGCGCCATTCAAAGCACTATTCAATATTTCTTGCAAAGGAATCGGGAAATATTCGTGCTTGTTCGCTGAAAACTGCACTCCGCGCAGGTAGGCACGCTTTGTACCTTCCACTGTATAATATGCATTCAAAGTAGGTGCAGCAATTCCCCAACGTACCAAGTCAAAGAAGCGATGTCCTTCCATTGCCAACTCTAAGCGAGTTTCGAAGCGAATTGCTCTCAGGGCAAGGTCTTTATTTGCCCAAGCCTCTGTATATTGCCCAATGCGATAATTGACAGTAACTGCGCCCGCAGGTTGTGTAACAAAGCCTGCCGCATTGCCTGCGCGTGCGCGAATCTGATTTACCAGTGTTCTTGCTCTGTCTAAATTCCCTAATTCTGCTTCTGCCTCCGCTAACATTAAGAGTACGTGTGCGTAGCGAATCATGCGGTAGTTGTTGGTATTGAATCTTGGATTGTTACCATTCCCTGCTGGGTCAGTGCTATAAGGTACGTTTTTCTTAGGAGAATAGGGTCCTGCATAAGAAATATCGCGAACATAGGCAGAAGTCATTAGCCCCCAATCCAAATATTGAACTCCTACACGCCCTACTGTCCAGTCCAAGCGTGGGTCAAGTGGCGAGGTAGTGGCAGTAGTTACGTCATCTCCACTGTTAAAATTGTCAAGCAGTGGCAAGCCATTGGCATCTACTTTGAAGGCATTGACCAAGTTTTGAGTGGGTTGGTAAAAACCGCAACAAGTGGTAAAGCCAGCATACGGATAGTTTAGTGTTGCTCCGCGATTGCCATTATTGGAGATAGCTGCTCCGTCATTGACAGAGAATTGTACCTCAAAAATAGATTCCGCGTTGTTATTGGTAACAGACCTGAAATTGTCGTGGTATCTTTCCATGAGTCTGTACTGACCGCTTGCTACAATGGCATTAAATATATCTCTTGCTTCAGCAAATTTCTTTTGGAACATATACGCTTTGGCAAGCATGGCACCTGCTGCCCATTTGGTCGCGCGTCCTGGCTCGCCCGCCCACCTGACGGGGAGGTTATCATAGCCAAATTTGAGGTCAGCTTCTATGTTTGCCCAAATATCTTTGTCATTAGGGAGTTTGGTGCTATTGATGTCCGAAGAATTGTAAGTTTGGTCATCTATGTAAGGTGCCATGTTCCACATTTTTTTGACTTCGAAATGGTAATGCCCTCTGAGGAATCTTGCCTGAGCAATGGCAGAGTTTTTTTCTGCATCAGTCATGTCTTTTGCTTTGCCAGTAAACTGAATTACATCATTAGAACGCGCTACACCATCATAAGCCGCACGCCACTTTCCTCTGAAATGCACATTGTCAGCTTGGATTTGCTTTTGCTCGATAAAAGAAATTTCGGGCTGGTCGCCAGAGATAGAGCCTTTGTAGGCGTTGTCTGCATTTACTTCACCATAAATCCAGTTATCAGCAGAGCCATGCCAGTCTGCAAAGGGAGCCTGCCCTGCGTTAGTCTGTACCCCATCAAGGAGAGAATAAGCTCCTATCAATAAAAGCCTTACCCCATCGCGGTTGGCAAGGGTTGCCTCGCTTAGACCTGTCTTAGGAACTACCTCCAAAAAGGAATCTTTGCAAGCCGTAGATAAACCTGCGATGAGTCCTACGGTTAATAAAATTGAAAATATCTTTTTCATGTTAAAAATTCTTTATGAATTATTATTTAATAGTTATATAGTTGAATAGCTGAATAGTTATATGGTTAAATAGTTATGTAGTTTGATTTTTATAATGATTAATTAATTAGTCAATCAGTATTTTAAATAACCATTTAACAATCAACTATTCATTAAATTTAAAAACTGAGGTTTACTCCCACCAAGATTGACCTTGACGCAGGATAAGCACCTTCATCAACCCCAATTTGACGGTCTTGACCTGAAGCACTTGATGAACGCAAGTTAATTTCTGGGTCTAAGCCTGTGTAATTGGTCATGGTGAACCAGTTTTGCAACTGAACGTAGGCACTGAAATTTGCAATTTTTGCTTTTTCTAACCATGTTTTAGGAAAAGCGTAAGACAACTGAATATTTCTCATGCGGAAGAATCCACCTTTCTCTAAGTAATAAGTAGAAGGGTTTGAGCTGATGTTGTCATTAGAACGCAACTGAGGCAGCACTGCATCAGTTTTGCCTGGTTCCCAAGACTGGGTAAGCATACGGTTACTTCTATTCCCTGCAAAGGTCGGGAAGTCTGTCCAGTAGCGCGTATAGTTAAAGATTTGGTTGCCTGAAACGCCTGAACCAAAGAGGGTTAGACCGACATTTTTGTAGCGAATATCGATGTTTAGCCCATACAAGAATTTGGGGTGAGGATTGCCAATAATGCCCACGTCTTGAGCATTGATTACGCCATCGCCATTCAAGTCTTTGAAACGGAACTGACCCGCTTTGTTGTTTAGACCACCACCAAACTGCACAGGCGCGCGGCTTGCTTCTTCGTCTGTCTGGAAGATACCCTCGATGGTATAACCAAAGAAAGAGGCGAGCGGAAATCCTTGCTGCGTAACGTTCATAGAAGGCGTGATGCGCTGACCGCCTAAGCCAAAGAATCTCACATTAGGATTGCCTGTAGTCAAATCTACGTTATTTTTATAAGTAGAAAAATTGCCACCTACATTGATAGTGAGGTCATCTGTGATTTTGCCTCTGTAATTCAATGCAAATTCTATCCCTTTGTTGCTCATCTGCCCAATGTTCTGGAATGGATTGACGGCTACGCCTTGGGTGAGTTGTACCTCTACAGGGAAGAGCATATCGCTTGTTTTTCTGTTGAACCAGTCAAAAGAAATGTCAAAATTTTTGAAAATAGTCGCATCAAAGCCTACGTTTACAGAAGTAGTAGTTTCCCACTTGGCATTGATGTTACCAAACTGCGCCAAGTCATATCCTTGCAAAGAAGAAGTGCGTGAGCCTCTCAAATCATAATAGGCAGATTCGGGTAAACTGTTAAAAATCGTAGCAAAGTTATAATCACTACCAATGTCTTGATTACCTGTTTGTCCGTAACCAGCACGTAGCTTGGCATCATTGAGCCAAGAAATATTTTTGGCAAACTCTTCTTCAGTAATTCTCCAACCTGCACTTGCTGCTGTAAACAAGGCAGAACGATTGGCGGCGGAGAAGCGAGAAGAACGGTCGCGACGCAAGGTGAAATCTATCAGGTATTTATCTTTGTAAGAATAGTTTGCTTTGGCAAACTCAGAAGCAAGTCGCCAATCAGAGGTTACTGTACCACCATTGATTTGTGCAATACTACCTGCGTTCAGGTAGCGATTAGCCAAGTCGTCAGAGGCAAAACCCTGTCTTTGGGCAAAGAAAGATTCTCCATACGCCTTGATAGATTCAGTCCCTATCAAGAAACCTACCCTATGTACGTCTGCAAAAGTTTTGGAATAATTCAAGGTATTGTACCAAGTCCAAGACATTCCATAGCTGTTGTCTGTTCTTAGAGAGTTATTTTGCAACTGTTCGGCAGATTCTATGTCGTTGGCGCGGTAGGTTCTTACATTGAATGTATTGTAATCAATACCAAACTGTGTTTTTGCAGTCAAGTTTGGCAAGATGTCGTACTCTGCATACGCACTCCCAAAGAAACGTAATTCTTTGTTTACGTTATCTTTATTTCTCCAAAGTTCGGCAAGTGGATTGCGAGAGTTGTCCAAGTCTGCTCCCGAAGTACCTGCAAAATACCCTGTTACGTCAGTGGCAGGAATGATGGGCTGAATACGATACGCAAAGGAAATAGGGTTGCTTTCGCTATTATTTCCGTTAGGCTGACCTATTCTTTCACCATAAGCAAACTGGAAGTTCTCCCCTATGCGGAATTTTTTGGTAACATTAAGTTCTGTATTGGCACGAATAGAATAACGCTTGTAGCTGGTATATTTCATGATACCTTGCTGATTAAAATAGTTTACTGACATAGCATAGCGAGCATTGTCATTGCCACCAGACACGCCCAACTGGTGGTTTTGGATAGGCGCAGAGCCAAAAATCTCTCTCTGCCAATCTGTACCCTGCTTATTGGTTCTGGTAATTAAGAATCTCGCATTAATTGCATTGTTATAATTAATATAGTTTCCTTGTGCGTCTTGTGCTACGCGTGGGTCGCCTTCTCTGCCGCCTGCTGGCACTAAGAAGTCTGGAAGTACGGGCGTTGCGCCATTGCCAAATTGAGCATGGTTAGGATTACCATTTGCCGCAACCTGCCCTGCATTTTTGCGTGATGCCCACACTAAGTTTGCATAGTCTTGGCTATTGGTAATCAAGTCCAAGAAACGCCATGCACTTTGCGAGCCATAGTACATATCATACGTAAACTTAGGCTTACCCGCTTTGCCTTTTTTGGTAGTGATAATCACTACACCATTGCCTGCACGCGCACCATAAATAGAGGCTGCGGAAGCATCTTTCAATACTTGCATATTCTCAATGTCGTTCAAGTTAAGCGTTGCCAAGTTACCCTTCGTAGGCACACCGTCAATTACATACAAGGGAGAGTTATCTCCAATCGTACCAAATCCACGAATACGCACCATTACGCCGCCGCCAGGCGAGTTGTCATTGCTCACGTTTACGCCTGCGATGCGCCCTTGCATTGCTTGCCCTACGTTAGCGGCAGGAACAGCAAGTAGCTGCTTGGTATCTACTGTTGCTACTGCACCTGTTACATCGCGTTTGGACTGCGAGCCGTAACCCGTTACGATGATTTCGCCAAGTGTTTTTACATCAGCTGTCAATGTGATGTCAATCACAGAGCTGTTACCCACTGCCATTTCTTGGGTAACATAACCCACACTTGAGAATACAAGCGTAGAGCCATCACCTGCCTCGATAGCATACTTGCCATCAGCGTCAGTTACAGTGCCTTTGGTTGTGCCTTTGACCTGAATCGTAACGCCAGGCAAGCCAGAGCTTGTTTCGCTGTCCTTTACCGTACCTGTTACCCTTTTTTGGGCAAAGGCAGTGAGGGCAAAGAAAGAAAAAAGAAATGCCATTAGTACGCCTTTGGACATTTTCTTAAAGTAAATTTTGAACATAAATTAATTGGTAAGATTTAAGAACATTAAAAATAAGCTAACACCTTGATAAGTAAGAACATAAAAAATACATAATCTTGTTAGAGCAGTTATGATTAGGTTTGTTCTTTTGGTTTTAGGTGTTTCGAAGCGAAAAATTAGGTAAAAAGAATGAAGGGAACAAAGATTATAATACTTTTTTATTTTGTTTAACACTTCTGACGAATAATGATTCCATTCAATGAAATAAAGAAGCCTTGTTCAACAGATTTAGCGTAACTATTGCGCTGTTTTGGAATATCTGTATTTAATCATTACCTTTGCACGTTATTTTCATCATACCCAACGTGTTTAAACAAGACCATGGCGAGTTCAAATTTCATAGATTACGTAAAAATAAATTGTAAATCGGGCGCGGGCGGTGCTGGCTCTATGCACTTCCGCAGAGAAAAATTTGCCCCACAAGGCGGTCCAGACGGCGGTGATGGTGGTCGTGGTGGTCATATTATCCTCCGAGGCAATGCCCAGCTTTGGACTTTGCTACACCTCAAATATACCAAACACGTTTTTGCTGAAAAAGGAGAAGGTGGACAAGGCTCGAACTGTACAGGTAAACAAGGCAAAGATGCCTACGTGGAAGTTCCCCTTGGTACAATCGTCAAAGATGCAGAAACAGGCGAGAAAATGGCTGAAATCTCAGAAGATGGACAAGAAATTATCTTAATCAAAGGTGGTCGCGGTGGGTTGGGAAATATCAACTTCAAGACTGCCACCAATCAGGCACCTCGCTACGCCCAGCCAGGGGAAGACCTCACAGAAAAATGGGTAGTCATCGAATTAAAATTGTTGGCAGATGTAGGTTTGGTAGGCTTCCCCAATGCAGGCAAATCTACCTTGCTTTCCGTCGTTTCTGCCGCAAAGCCAGAGATAGCAGATTATCCTTTCACCACCCTCGTCCCGAACCTTGGCGTAGTAAGCTACCGCAATAGCCAGTCATTTGTGATGGCAGATATTCCAGGAATCATAGAAGGCGCATCAGAAGGTAAAGGGTTGGGAGTCAGGTTTTTACGACATATAGAAAGAAATTCTGTTCTGCTTTTTATGATTCCAGCAGATAGCAAAGACATCGGCAAAGATTACAATATTTTACTGGACGAACTGAAAAAGTATAACCCTGAACTGTTGGACAAAAAACGCCTGCTTGCCATCACCAAAGCAGACCTCCTTGATGACGAACTTCAAACGGCTCTTACCAAGGAAGTCCCTGAAAATGTGCCTTTTGTCTTTATTTCTTCTCTGACAAATAGCGGCGTGGACAAGCTCAAAGATTTGATTTGGAAAAACCTCGAAGTAAAAGAAATTAGCAGAAAAGCAATAGAATAAAGGAGAAAAAAGCAATTCTTATTTTTTTTCTTTAACTTCAAATCTATTTGTATAACCTCAACGCACAATAAATATGAAAGTAAAGAAAATTACAAAAGCAAGCAATGCTTTTCAGTATCCATTGCTCATCAAAAGTCTGTTGCATTATTCTACCATGCTAACTCCTGAAAATGAGATAGTTTACAGGGACAAAATACGTTTGAATTATTTTGAATTTAATAAGCGTGTCCGCCAACTGGCTAATGTTTTCAAAGATTTTGGCATTGATGGTGGCGAAACTATTGCGGTCATGGATTATGACAGCCACCGCTATTTGGAATCTTATTTTGCGATTCCATGCACAGGCAATGTGCTTCACACCATTAATTGGCGACTGTCTGCCAGCCAGATTCTTTATACGATTAACCATGCAGAGGATTTGGTGATTTTGGTTCACGCTGATTTTTTGCCCATTCTGGAAAGTTTTGCGGCTGAAATGACTACGGTGAAGCACATTATTGTTTTGACCGAAGATGGCGTTGTTCCCCCAACTAAGCTCACTATTGCAGGCGAATACGAACAGCTATTGGCGCAGGAAAGTGATGAATATGAGTTTCCTGATTTTGAGGAAGAGGCGATTGCAACTACTTTTTACACCACAGGCACTACGGGCAATCCAAAGGGCGTTTTTTTCTCGCACAGGCAGATTATGTTGCATAGCTTGGGGCTTTGTGGCACTTTTGGGATACTTGATGGTGCGTGCCGCATCAAGTCTTCGGATACGTATATGCCACTTACACCGTTTTTCCACGTGCATGGCTGGGGTTTTCCGTTTTTGTCGACAGCAATGGGCATGAAACAAGTTTTTGTGGGGAAGTTTGAACCAGAAATGGTATTAAAACTTTTTATGCTGGAAAAACCTACTTTTTCGCATTGTGTGCCTACGATTTTGCAGATGTTGGTGATGCACCCCGCCGCCCAGCAGTTAGATTTGACGCGATGGAAAGTAATCATTGGCGGTTCTGCGCTACCCAAAGCTCTCTGCCGAGTAGCTTTGCAAAGAGGCGTGGATATTATCACAGGTTATGGAATGTCTGAAACCTGCCCTGTTCTAACAACTTCTTTCATCACACCTGCCCAAATGAAAAACGACATAGACTGGCAAGTGGAGGCACGCACCCGCGCAGGTGTACCCGCGATGATGGTTGACCTCAAAATTATAGATGATGAGGGCAAAGAAGTACGCAAGGACGACCAAAGTATGGGCGAGATTACTGCACGCACGCCTTGGCTTACGCAGGGATATTTCAACGAGCCTGAAAAAAGCGAAGAACTGTGGCGCGGAGGCTACCTGCATACGGGCGATGTGGCGGTTATCAATGACAAAAATGTGGTCAAAATTGCTGATAGAATCAAAGATGTAATCAAAACGGGGGGCGAATGGATTTCTTCGATTGACTTAGAAAATCTGATAGGACAACACGCCGCTATTGCTGAGGTAGCCGTCGTAGGCGTACCTGATGCCAAATGGGGCGAACGCCCACACGCCATGGTGGTATTGAAACAAGGACAAAGCCTCACGCACGAGGAAATAAAAGTATTCTTGGGTCAGTTTGTAGATAGCGGAAAAATAAATAAATGGGCTGTCCCTGATACGATTGATTTTGTGGCTACTATCCCCAAAACCAGTGTAGGAAAAATAGA
>JAAFJS010000198.1 GCA_013298985.1 Cytophagales bacterium | reverse complement strand
AGCAAACCTGATAAGAGGTGGATTTTTTCCATTCATGCAGGCGCAAACGTGATGGTGAGTAGGCTGAGGCGTGAAGCAATAGTAGTCCAATCTTCTGGAATAATAGGAGATGTGCGCTCGCCCAATTCGACTAATTCTACTATTAAAACAAGCACTGTGATAAGCCCATTTGTAAAAGTAAACCCCTATTTGAAAATAAGTATGGAAAAGAATGTGGGTGGGAATCAATACCTATCTATTGGGCTTATCCATCAGCAAGGGCTGAGTACGATGTATGAAAGTACGGTTTCTTACAAAAAAGGAAATGAAGATTTTGAAAATAGCATTTATGTACGCGGTTCTTATACAGGTTTACAAATCGTATATTTCTTTTCTATTATCAAAGGAAGGAAATAATTTGCTCAATTACTTAAACGGTAAGGGGCTTATGAATATATTACCAGTATTTTGTATTCATTCATCATTCATAATTTATAACTCATAATTCTATAAGCCCATGAAAATCAAATATTTATATTACTCGTGTTTTTTATTTTTGCTTATTTGCGCCTTGTCCCTGTACGCGTCCGCGCAAAGCATTGGCTTCTCAGTAGGGGCTACTTTTGCCCACATCAACAAGTCTAATTTCAACAAAGGGGCAAACCTCAGCGATTTTGAACCACATGACCTCAAACTGCCCACGCTAAATGGGAGGTTGAGTTTTGCGCTTAATTTTGAGTACCCACTTACTGATAAGTTGCGTTTGCGGGCAGAAACCTCTTATTTTGCCTCTGGCTACGCGTTAAAGCTCAACTTTGCAGATAATGCTTATCGTTCTGCGGGTTTTGGCTTTAAAAATATTCAAGGTGCTTTATTAGCAGATTATACGGTACTGCGCCTCAATCATCGCAGTTATTTGGCGGTGCATGGAGGCATGAATATCAGGTATATCAAACAAAGTTCGACCATTCAGCACCTGCACATACGAGGCGAATTACTAACAAGTCACGAATTTAAGGACGAGATGCGACCAAGTTCCAATTCCAGCGTCAATATAGGATTGATGGCGGGCGCGAGTTTCAATAGAGTATCGCACATAGGTAAATTTTCCATAGGATTTAACTATAATAGGGCATTACAGCCCTCACCAGAGGCGCACATGAAGTTCAGTGTGAGGCAATTTAGCCGCACTACCAATTATGATGAACTGCTTAGTCCTCATCTTCATTTATTCAATGCCTATATTGGCTACTCGTGGTTTCTAAACAAAGGAGTAAAGAAAAAGGAATAAAAAAGGAGAGATGCTCAAAATATCGACAAATTGTTACAGGTGCGCTTCACTCATGCCAACAAAGGAAAAATTGAAACTTAATTTTCTGATTTTGTTAGTTTAGCAACTAAAAAAACAACAACTGCCATAAAAATAAGGATAGTTGCCACACCTATTGCAGCTATTAATCCGCCTTCATGCGTACCGTATTGAATAGGAAAAATACTTCCTTTCAAAAATAACAAAATGAAAAGACCTCCTATCATACCAATAATAGATGCTTGACTGATTTTTTTAAATTGATTTGTCATATTTAGTAAAAAAATTAGAGTTTAAAATTTGCTGTGGGATTTCTCATACATACGCAAAATTTTGGGTATTGGTTTCAAAAAAGTCTATTTTTAACACTCCTGACTTCTTGCAGATGTTAGCAAAACGCACCTGCAAAAGAAAAAAGTTGATGTATAGTTAGGATTTCTGTCTTGTTCCCCTCATTTGCTTCACTTCTTTCAACCAATTTTCTATCGTTTTTGCTTGGGCTTGGGTCTGTACTTCAACAGTGATAATTTTCATTAAGTTAATCTTTTTTGTAAAATTACAAAAATTAAATTTGTTTTATGTGTAGTAAGGGAGAGGTCAAAATCCTTCCAACAATTTCTTACTCTGCTGATAGATAATTGGTGCAGTTTCAGCCCCTACCGAGTTGATTTCACCATAGAGTTGCTCGGTCGCGCCGTAGAGGTAGGGGGCTTCGGTATCCCATTCACTTTTGGGAATAATATAGCCGATTTCATCATTTGCCAAGCCCAAAATGAACTTGTACCTGCCTTTCATCATCGAAATCAAAGGGGGCGTTTCCTGCGCCTGTAATGGAAAGTCCTGACCCTCAGGGCTTTCTATGCCACCATAGATAATTTCAGGATAAATTTCTCCTGGTGTACTCAAAAACATCGCGTTCCCAATCATAAAAACCGCCATTTCCGTTCGCATTTTCCCCCACGAGCTATAACCCCTGTCCAGCACGCCCAAGCCCACCGCCAAGCGATAAAGTGAGTTGTCCAACGGAACTTCAAAGGTATTAGCCCTCAGTTTGATACTTGTTTTATCTATGGTTTCTGTCTTTGTCGAATCATTCAGCGCATTTAACGTGATGATTGCCAAAGCATTGCCTTGTGCCTCTGCTTTTTGAAAAGACGGCTTGGTAAACACCTCATCAGAAAAAGGGTCTTTCACAGCCAATTCGGGCGGCGTAGTCATCAGCCCACCTATTGCCCCATTAACAAAAACTGCCGTACCGCCCAATCCCTTCATGCGGAGGCTATCACCCTCATAAACACCCTTTTCCAAGCCTTTTCGCCAATAATGCACAAAATCCGAAGTAATCATCAGGTTTTCATTCCAAGTAGTTTCGGGGTGATTGCCCCAGACGACCAACGTACCAAGCGTACTATCTGCTTCACTATCAATTGCTTGCATGATTTTCACTGCATTATCAAAAACAGCAGGCTTGCGCGTATCCTTGACCATCACGCCCGCATGGTCTTCATCAACTGCAAATTTAAGTGTGGCAGGACGCATATTTTTAACCGCCTGTTCTATCGCTTTGGCAGTTTGGGCGTACACATTTTTCTTAAATTCAGGATTAATCGCGTGTTTAAACTCCTCTCCCCACAAGCCAATAAAGTCAGGTGCTTCATGCGTATGCGAGGCACAAATCATTGAATACGTGATATTTGCTTCTTTGGGAAGCATCTGCCTCACCGCAATCACATCATCATGCCCAAAACCAATCAAGTCAATCCCCACCAAAGCCAGCCTCGTTTTTCCATCATCAATCACTATTGCCCTCGCCCAAATATCGTCATTTACACCCGCCGCGGGGCGCATATTTTGAAAACCTGCCAGCCAAAAGGCATCAAATTTCCCATTTTTATTGTTGTCTTGGTAGGTATCGCCTTTTTCAGGCTCGTAGCGTGCGTTTCCGTCTTTGTCAGTCCACGTGTCTTCCAGCGTAGGCGTGATAGGAAAAGCCGCAAAACCTACTTTCAGCGTGCTTGGCGCAGAAGATTTGATGTCCAGCTTCAGGGCATAATTCGGGAATCTGTCCATGCCGTTTTTGAAAGCCCACACGAGCGCAACAGCCACAGTAGAAATCAAAATAAAGAAAATGCGTTTAATCCATTTCATATTGATTCGTATATTAGAAGTGATAGAATAAAAACAAGAATCGTAATAAGTTGAAAAGAATCATTTAAAACAACGTATAAAAACAAAATTAGCGAATATTTCCTATCTATAAGAAATATTCGCTAATCAAATAAAAGTGCAAAAAGAGCTTAGATGGTCAGTAAACTAATCTCCACATCAGCGTCCAGCCCCAAATCTTCCACTTCCATCTTCATATCATCATCCCACTCGTGGTAATACCAGTTTATGCTCGTCCTATGCCCCTCTGTCTGATAATTTTTGAGGAGGCGCAAAATCTCCAAGATAGCCTTAGAAGATGCTGTATTAAAATACGTCAATTTGCAATTAAAAATAATAGGTTCTTTGACCTCCACAGTATATTTGGTGAGCCAATCAATCAATTTTTGATAAAATTCAAAAGTTTCTTCTAAATACGACTCACCTGCTATCTCACAGATACCCGTTTCCGCATTAAAATTAACAGTTGGAATAAAAAATTCTGTTTTTTCTCCTTTGATTTCAATATTTTCCATGATAAAATTATGTGCTATTTCGTTTAATTATTCTGATTTGCCTAATTTGGGTACGTCGACAGAGATAATGAAGTAAGAATAGTCCTCACTAACGGGCGCAACCTCTACCTGAAGTTGGTTCTGTGCCTTGATAGCGATGTCGACCAAACCGATATTTGCGCCTTTGTGTCCTTCCCTGCGAGGAAGGTTTCTCAAATCTCTTTTCAGTTTGCGTAAGCCATCTATATCTAACTCATTGACAATATTACATTTATCAATAATCTCAGGCACTTGCTCATTCCTGATAAGGTTTCCTGCAATCAGCGTAAAGTGGTCTTCTGATTCGGAGATTTGGAAAGTACCATTGCCAGACCTTTTGAGCTGGTCAGCATAGATATTTCTTTCCGAAGAATGGTGTGCTATGTTTTGAGCAAGTTCTATAAAGATAGAAAAGAGTTTTTGCCTCGTAATGGGGTCATTTTCAAACCTCATTTTAATATCTTCACTAATTTTTGCTAAAATAGACTCCATGAATGGTCCTTTGTAGTAAATAACCACGTTATTTTCCTCAAAATCCATATAATAGTCAAAGATATTGATTTTTTTGCTCATATCCTCTGGCTTTTTGATAATAAAGCGTATATTACAAAGATGTAACTTGGACGCTACCGTTTTTATGATTAATTGAGACACAAATTTTAATCAGATTTGTGGAATTAAAGGTCAATAATAGCAATCTTAATCTTATTTCCCAAAGGAAACAGATAATTATTTATAAAAAGAGGTATTGATTCAAAATTTTATTCAAAAACATAGTGTTTCAACAATTTCACCTTGCAAATTGTTTATTATTATTCAAAACAAATTTTTAGCCAAGATACGCGTCTAAACCATTTTAATAGGATAAAACCTTGCGGCATATATGATGTATAATTAAGAATTTAATTTTAATTATACATAATCTAAGTTATCAAACAAAAATAATCTCTTAAAAAAGCCATTTCTCTGCATCATTTTTTGCAAAAATAGGCTGAAATAATATTTAAAACCCTAACTTTGAGTATCTATGCTCTTTACTCTATTGGTACTCTATTGGTACTCTATTTCATTACCGTTATAAAATCTTACACGATATGTTGATTATTGTAATTTTAATTTAAAAACCTATGTTTTCATTTTTCAAAAAAACGCCCAAAATACCTGAATTTGAGGAAAAAGTGTGGACAGAAAAGGCGCACAAGTACCAGGCACTGTATGAAGACTTGGAAAAAACAGTGGCAGAAGGTGGCAAAGTTCTCATTTTTGCACATTTTGAGAAGACTTTTGAAGAAATTTGCTTCGTTTTAGCGCAGATGAAGGTGAATTTCTACCAGTTTGCCAAAGGCGACAATACGGCAATTTTGTCTTTGAATCAGGTAGCTGTCTTGCAAACGAACGCATTAATTAACGCTAATGAAAAATCTTTAAATGCTATTTTTTCACAAACTTATACGCAATTCTTTGTGATTGAGCATTTTCCATTACTCACAAATGATATAGCATTGCTGGAAAGGCTCGCTGAGATTGCACCCAAAGTAAAACCTGTTTTTTATATTTCACTGGAAGATGCTGTTTTGCAACAATTTGTTACAGAAGATTTTAAGCAGTTGTTGGAGAAAATGGGGTATCGGGCAGAGGAAAGTATCAGCCACTCGATGGTGAGCAAGGCTATCGCAAGGGCGCAAGAAAATATAGAAAAACAAGCGAAAGGAAATCGCCAAACTTACTCCGCAGAAGAATGGTTAAAAACAAATTTATAAATTTTTCATTTTCTTTTGGTTTTTAGCTTAAAATACTTACATTTAGGGCAATCACCAAACCTATACAAAACCAATGGAACACAACATCAAGAGAAAAGAATATTTTGTTAAATTAGCTGATAAACTCGGTGGCACATACATCGAATATACTGATGAAATCTGTATCATCAGCCTCAGACTTGCGGACGGCAGGTCGCAAAGTGTAAGAGGTTTTTTTAAGCAACGAGGACAAGACCTGATGCTAATGCTGATGTCAAAAGTCTGTTTTTTGGACGAATACCCTGATGTAGATTATAAGGCTTTGATTGCAGAGAACAATCATTTGGCATTTTCTAAATTTGTAACGCACCATGATTATTTGGAGGTGATGTCAGCTTCGCACTTCTCTGATATTACCGTAGAGTTTTTAGAACACGTTGCTTTGGAAGTAGCTTCGGTGGCTGATGATTGGGAATTTAAGATTACAGGGCAAGATATTCATTAGTTTTTGCGAGGTTTAACCTTTTTTTCATCGCAATATCAAAACGAGCAATGTGGAAAAATTTACCACATTGCTCGTTTTGGCATTATAATTAATGCCAAAAGTGATTTTCTTTAACGAAATTTATCTTTATGTTCTTTATAAAAATGATGAGATTCAACTATAATTATTTGGTCAAAAGCAGAGCTATTTATCTGCTATTCATTGCTTTAATAATTCCTTTGGGGTTGTTTATTCGAAAAAACAAGGCTGATTTTCCGAGTTTGATAGGTGAGTTTGCGCCTGACGCGCTTTGGGCATTGATGCTTTTCTGGATTTTTGGACTGGTTTTCTTTCGTTTCTCTGCCAGCCAGCTACTCGTACTAACCTTAGTTTTTACCTTTTTGATAGAATTTTCGCAATTTTATAAGGGCGAGTGGCTAATGGAGGCTCGCCAAACCTTTGTAGGTGCAATGTTGCTGGGGCATAGCTTCCTCTGGACAGATTTGATTTGCTATACAGTGGGCGCGTGCGTGGGTTGGGGCATAGAGAAAATGAGGCTATTTCAGTAAATAAAAAGAAGAAATAAAGAGGTGAATTATAAAACCTATACCTAAAACTTACATTTATAAGTTTAGACTTGAAAGAATATTCTTACATAAATTATTGATATTTATTATCTTTCTTACGGCTTTAAAAGCAATTTGTCTTTTTTATTGATTTAATATAATACAAATTGACATTAAAAAAGAATGTTTTAAAGAAAGCTCCTATTTTTTGTACCAAATCTTACACTTGACGCAAAGTCATTTTTTGAATAAGTGATAAAACTTAGTAAATTTGCATTGTGAATTTAAAACTATTGCTCAGTTTTTGAGTGTTTAGTATTAAATATTTTTTACACTTGTTAAATTAAATTTTTAAAATGAAAGCAGAAGTTACATATCTGTTTGAGTCACAGATTGACTCTTCGGATATTGATTGGGAGTGGTTTTATATTTAACCCCAATCCGTTGATTACCCTCTATTTTTTGGAAGAGTGTAAGGGAAATGTGCAAAAGGTGGGAAGTTTTCCTTGTTATTGTTAGCTGTCTTTGGGTTTTGGTGCTTATTGTTTTACTTTAAACGTTTTTAAAGTCTATGCAAAAAAAACTAAATGCAATGTAAAAGGTCTGTAAGCGAAACGCATACAGACCTTTTTTTATTGGACAATCCTCCTCCTCGAAGGCAAGAGGATTATCCAGATAGTTTTCTTATAATCTGACCATTTTTAGCACCACGTTTTTATTGGGGCTTTGGATTCGCAAGATGTATGTGCCATCTGCTACGCCAAAAAGACCGTTTCCACCCAAATTTATCTCAAAACCTTTTAATGCGCCATTGACCAAAGGTACTTGCTTGCGTTCATAGACCACAATGCCTTTCATATCTACAATCGTCAAATCTACTGCTGTATCCAAAGGACTTGGGAAATCTAAAAAGAATATACCATCAGTCGAAGGATTTGGGTAGAGGTTTTGCACAACGATTGGCTCTGCGGGCTTAGGCTCGATGGTTATCGTGAAGGTAGCAGAAACTGCCAACCCATCTGCGTCCGTAGCTGTAACTTTGATAGTATAAACACCTACATTGGTATTTGCCGCTACGCTAAATGTCCTCGTTTTGGCATCAAAAATCAGCCAAGAAGGAAGCGAATTTCCATTGTCCAAAGTGGCTGTCAGCGTAAGTACATCGCCATCTGGGTCAGTGAAGGTATTGGCATCAAACCCAAAGTTTTTCGCTGTATTGAAAGGTACGGTTTGGTTAGGAATCGTTCCTGCCACAGGAGGTTTATTTGGTTTTGGCAAAATAGTAACTGTAAATGAGGTAGTTACTGATGCACCGCCGTTGTCAGTGGCGATAACTTTGATGGTGTAAGTACCTGCAGTTGAATTTGCCGCGACATTAAATGTATTAGTTTTGGCATCAAAAGTAAGCCAAGCAGGTATCGAATTTCCATTTTCCAGCGTAATCGTCAAAGTAAGCGCACCACCTTCGGGGTCAGAGAAATTGGTATCAAATCCAAAGTTTGCCACTGTATTGAAAGCAAATGTTTGGTTTGGAATCGTTCCTGCCACAGGTGGTTTATTTTCTTGGATTGTAACTTTGATGATGGTAGAAACTGCCAATCCACCTGCGTCTGTAGCCGTAACTTTGATGGAATAAGTACCTACATTGGTATTTGCCGCTATGCTAAACGTTCTTGTTTTGGCATCAAAAGTAAGCCATGCAGGAAGCGGATTTCCATTTTCCAAAGTAGCTGTCAGCGTAAGTATATCACCATCTGGGTCAGTGAAAGTATTGGCATCAAAAGTAAAGTTTTTCGCTGTATTGAAAGGTACAGTTTGGTTTGGAACTGTCCCTGCCACAGGGCGAGCATTTGGTTTTGGCAAAACAGTAACTGTAAATGAAGTAGTTACTGATGCGCCTCCATTGTCCATTGCAGAAACTTTGATGGTGTAAGTACCCACAGTAGCATTTGCAGCTACATCAAACTGCCTTGTTACAGGATTAAAAGTCAGCCATGCAGGAAGCGGATTTCCATTGTCCAATGTAGCTGTATAAGCAAATGTACCACCTTCGGGGTCAGAGAAAGTATTAGCACTAAATCCAAAGTTTGCCACCGTATTGAAAGGAACAGTTTGGTTTGGAATGACAGCATTCACTACTGGTGGTTTGTTTGGTAAAATGACAAGCGTAAATGTAGTTGATGCAGATAAACCACCCAAATCAGCCGCTACAACCCTAATTTTGTAAGTTCCAACACTTGCAGTTGAGGCAGCAACGCTAAACGTTCTTGTTTGTGGATTAAAAGTCAGCCACGCAGGTAGCGCAGAGCCACCATCTATAAATGTACTATAAATAAGCACATCATTATCTGGTTCAAAGAAAATATTGCTTGCAAAAGTGAAACTTCCTACTGTATTGAATGGCAATGTTTGAGTAGGAATAACCAAATTAGCAATAGGTGCGTTATTGACCCTTGGAACGATGGCTACGTTATTTGGGGGAGCAACAGGTGCTGGCTGAATCACCACATCAAATGTCGTAGATACTGATAGCCCGCCATTATCTGTTGCTGTTACCCTCACTTTATATGTACCCACATTCGTATTAGCGGCAATGGTAAAGGTTCTTGTACCTGTATTAAAAGTAAGCCATGCAGGGAGTGCATTATTATTGTCCAAGATAGCGGTATATGTCAGCACACCATTTTCAGGGTCATTGAATGTGTTTAGCGCAAAAGTATGCGTCCCTGCTGTATTGTATCCTACTGATTTATTAGGAATCAGATTAGCTACTGTTGGGGGCTGGTTTGCCTGAATTGTCAAAGTAAAAGTAGCAAAAGTAAACAACATACTTGGGTCTGTAGCTATCACTTTAATAATATAAGTTCCCACATTATTATTTGCTGCTATATCAAATTGCCGCGTAGTAGGATTGAAAGTAATCCACGCAGGAAGCGGATTGCCATTGTCCAAAGTAGCTGTATAAGTAAGCACATCATTATTAGGGTCGCTAAATGTATTGGCGGCAAAAGTATAAGTATCTGCTGTATTATAAGGTACTGATTTGTCAGGAATTACATTTGCCACAATAGGTGCATTGCTTGGCTGAATTACCACATCGAAAGTGGTAGGTACAGAAAGCCCACCATTATCTGTCGCTGTAACTCTGACTTTGTATGTCCCCACATTTGTATTGGCAGTAATGGTAAAGGTTCTTGTACCTGCATCAAAAGTAAGCCATACAGGGAGCAGATTGCCATTGTCCAAGATAGCGGCGTAGGTGAGTACACCATTTTCGGGGTCGCTAAACGTATTAGCGGCAAAAGTATAGGTATCTGCTGTATTATAAGGTACGCTTCTATTTGGAATTAGGTTAGCAACCGTTGGTGGTTGATTTGCCTGAATTGTCAAATCAAAATTAGTTTCTACAAACAAGGTTGCTGGATTTGTTGCTCTGACTTTGATAGTGGAAGTTCCTACATTTGTATTAGCAACAATGCTAAAGGTTCTTGTGCCTGCATCAAAACTAACCCAAGCAGGAAGCGGATTTCCATTGCTCAAAGTAGCCGTATAGGTCAGCACTGCACCATTAGGGTCAGTAAATGTATTGGCAGCAAAAGTATGTGTACCTGCTGTATTATAAGGTACTGATTTATTTGGAATTACATTTGCCAGCGTTGGTGTTGCATCAGGTAAAATTGTCAAATTAAAGGTGGCGTCTACAAATAAGGTCGCTGGATTTGTAGCTCTTACCTTAATAATAGACGTTCCGACATTGGTATTGGCAGTGATAGTAAATGTTCTGGTTGTTCCATCAAAAGTAACCCAAGCAGGAAGAGGACTTCCATTGCCCAATGTTGCCGTATAGGTCAGCACTGCACCATTAGGGTCAGTAAATGTATTGGCAGCAAAAGTATGTGTACCTGCTGTATTATAAGGTACTGATTTATTTGGAATTACATTAGCCACTGCTGGCGTTGCGTCAGGCTGAATTGTCAAATCAAATGTAGTTTCTGCAAACAAGGTTGCTGGATTCGTAGCTCGTACCTTAATAATAGAAGTTCCTACATTGGTATTGGCTGTGATGGTAAATGTTCTGGTTGTTCCATCAAAAGTAAGCCAAGCAGGAAGAGGATTGCCATTGCCCAAGGTAGCTGTATAGGTCAGCACTGCATTGTTCGGGTCAGTAAAAGTATTAACGGCGAAAGTATGTGTACCTGCTGTGTTATAAGGTACAAATTTGTCAGGAATTACATTTGCCACTGGCGTTGCATCAGGCTGAATCGTCAAATCAAATGTAGTTTCTACAAACAAGGTTGCAGGATTCGTTGCCCTGACTTTGATAGTGGAAGTTCCTACATTGGTATTG
>JAAFJS010000197.1 GCA_013298985.1 Cytophagales bacterium | reverse complement strand
TATCAAACCCGCCAACGCATTTGCCCAAATAGACAGCTTGCTATTTTTCTCTGTATTTTTCTTTAATAAATATGCCAAGTAAATATGCAAACCCAAAATGACCAAAGAAAAGGTGCGATGAACGTAAAACACCAAACCTATTTTTTCAATCCAAGTATCTCTTAATGTGTAGCTTAGTGCTTTTGCTATTTGGTCTATTGCCTCGCGCACCTGCGTACCCAGCACAATCTGCATACTTATTAAAACTATACAAACCAATAAAAGTTTATTGAGCAAAGACTTATTATTTACGTTTTCTATTTGAAAGACTGCATGATACGAACGTGTAACCGTATAAATCAGTAAGCAGACAATCACCAATGCCAACATCATGTGCAGGGTAATGATAAAGGGTTTCAAATCTGTGGCAACGACTACTGAGCCAAGCCAGCCTTGAAAACCTACTAAGAAAAAAGACAAGAAGGAAAGATAAAAAACCAATTTGTCCTGTTTGCGAAAAGAAAATGAAAGCACAAAGGTAATAAAAACAAAAAAGCCTATCAGCACGCCAATCAACCTGTTTACGTATTCCACCCAAGTTTTAAAAGGCTCAAAATCAGCGATTTCTTTGCCTTGTACTTTGAAAATTTCCTTGTAGTTCGCTGGTAACTCACTGATATGAGTGGGCGGAATCCACTGCCCAAAGCAACGAGGCCAGTCAGGGCAACCCATGCCTGCACCTGTACTGCGGACAATGCCACCTACCAAAATAAGTAAATAAACGGCAATAATGGTAATAATCCCAAACCTGCGATAATTATGTAACATAGTGGTTGTTTTTTTCGCAAAGGTAGCTGAAAAATAGAAATTGCTTATCAAGTTATGAGAAAAATAACCTAATCATCAGCGAATTTTTCTTACTCTTTTTCCAAACTGAGCAGATAGGCACTCAAATCCGCCAAATTTTGCTCGGAAAGCCCAAGTGTGCTTGGGTCAGGCATCAGTCCTTTTTCTTGTTTTTGTTTGGAAGTAATTTCTTGGGTAGCAATGGTATGTTTTTTTCCTCCTATGTCTTTGATAGTGATGGTTTTATCTCCGTCAGCTACTAAGAATCCATAAATCACCTCCCCACTTTTGGTATTGACCATGTATGGCTCATACCCAAAAACAATAGCAGCATTGGGGTTAATAATGGCATCAAGCAGCCCCAATTTATCAAATTTTTGCTTGATTTGGGTCATTTCGGGTCCTATTTCTGAGCCAGTTTTTCCGACTTTATGGCAGGAAGCGCAACTTCTCTGAAAAATAGTTTTCCCTGCGACTACATCAGGGCTAAGATTGGTAATAGCCGCAATGGAATAGGTCTTTTCTGCGCCTGCACGCTTGAAATACTGGCTTGCTTGTACACGAACTGCTTGGTCAGGATTGTCAAAAATAAGGCCCTCAATCGCTGGCACGAGGTCTTGAGGAAGCAATTTTCGTGCTACCAAACTGATGAGCATTTGCCCACCAATGGGGTCTTTTGCCATTTGCTTTGCCTGATATTCTCTATCTCCAAAGCGAATGTACTCGTCCAAAATGAGGGATTTTAAGGCATTCATTTGGGCTATTTTTTTCTCTTTTTCAATATCAATGCCT
The DNA here is from genome assembly GCA_013298985.1 of Cytophagales bacterium. Taxonomy (GTDB): domain Bacteria; phylum Bacteroidota; class Bacteroidia; order Cytophagales; family Thermoflexibacteraceae; genus Thermoflexibacter. The sequence goes on along the minus strand of JAAFJS010000197.1, from coordinate 9,715 downwards.
GTATTTTTCCAGTCTGCCAAGTCATACCAGTCATTAGTTTGACGAAAGGCGAGCCAATAATTTGCCTGTTCTGACACATCTTTGAGTTTAGATTTCGAGAGGGCAAACATCGCCTCTACTGCTTGCTTGTCTTTGATAAAAGCCAAGGCGGTGATTGCTTTTTTGCGCTTTGCGAAAGGAACTTCAAAATTGCTTGCCCATTCTTTTAAAATAGTAATGGCAGACTTGGGGTGTAGCGTACAGATTACCTCAAAAATAAGACTTTCCCAAGTTGCTTTGCCTTTTTCTGTGCTTATTTTTTGTATTTCTGAAGCAAGAATTATCTCTTCTTTGCCTTGGAGAGCTACTCCAATGGCGTGGAGAAGGTAAGGGTCATTTCCTTTGTAATTTAATTTTTCAAAGAAATATTTTGTTTTTTCGGCAGGGAAATTTTGCGTAGCAAGTAGGATTTCACGCTTCAAAAAATCAGAAGAGCTATTGCTCAGTTTTTCCATGATTAGCAAAAGTTTTTCATCAGAATACACGCTTCGCAACGCCTTGAAAGCGGTAGTTTTTAGTTGCTCATTTTCAGTAGTTTCTGTTATTTTTTCTACTTCTTTGCCTCCTTTTTCTCCCAAATTTGCCAATAGCCAAATCGCCCTTGCTTGGTGGTAAGGATTGGGCGAAGTGAGTAATTCTTTGACAGGTTTAATCGCTTTTTTGCCTTGTTTTTTCAGTGCCTCAAAGCCTTGATTTCTGACATTGACAGCAGGATTTTTGAGTGCCTCGATTTGCCCTACGGTCGTGCTGAGGTCTATTTTTGGCGCAGTCAATTTTTTGTTTTTGGGCGTAATTCGGTAAATGCGCCCGTAGCTTTTCAGGTCTTTCATTTGGTGTCCACCGACTACGGCATCATACCAGTCTGCAACGTAAAGCGCACCGTCAGTTCCCACAGCCACATCACTGGGGCGAAACCACTTGGTGAGGTCTGTATCGTGCTTTTTGTCATTCCAAACGTAGCCTTTGTCGTCTTCTTTGGCAGAGGTGATGAAATTGGTGCGATGCCCTTTGAGTTCGTAACCGCTTCCTTTGAGCTGTGGCTTGTACCCAAAAATGACATTGCGCCCTGCGTCTGCGGAAAGCAACATTCCACGATATTTTTCGCCTAAACCATCGCCTTCGTTGAGGACGATTCCTGTGGGCGAGCCTGCGCCTGTGTTGTCGCCTGCGGGCATAATGCGAGGGTCTTCCTGATGCCAGTGGGCGGTAAACATATCTTGGTCGGGACGCTGGTCAGCCTGCCAGTAACGAGTGCCATCTTCGCTGAAAAAACCTGCATTTCCGCCCTCCACGAGCCAGCTTACCCGACACGTTACCACTTGGTCGTCATTGTCATTTTGCCATAAATTGCCATAAGAATCCACACAAGTTTCATAAGAATTGCGGAAGTTGTGCGCCAAAACTTTTAGCTTCGTGCCATCGGGTTTCATGCGAAATTGCAAACCACCAACATATACTTTTCCGTCATCGCTTTTTTGGTTTCCCATATTTTTTTCGTTGTAAGGCGAGCCACCTGTGTAGATGCTTCCTGAACGCAAAGTCCAGCCTGATTTGTCCGTAACTACATGAGAACCAGCATTTCCCACATTGAAATACCAGTTGCCATCTGCGCCCGCGACGACCGAGTGTAGGCTGTGGTCGTGGTCTTTGCCGCCAAAACCTGTGAGTAAAATCTCTTTTTTATCAGGCTTGTCATCGCCATTTTCATCAGTATAAATGATGAGGTTAGGCGCACAGGAAACGATAATTTTGTTGCCCATGACCGCAATGCCAAGCGGCGCAATCAGGTCTTTGTCCTCTACAAAAACGGTGGATTTGTCTGCCTTGCCATCTTGGTTTGTGTCTTCGAGGATTACGACTCTATCGCCTTTTTGGTGGTGATAAAACTGGGTAGAATCATTGTTAAAATTGCGATAATTGACCGCTTCTGTAACCCACATTCTACCCCTGCTGTCTATGTCTATATTGGTGGGATTGAAGAATAGAGGGCTTTCTGCCCAAAGCGTTGCCTCCAAATCGTCAGGGAGAAAAAGTTGTAAATCTTCCACTGTATGGTTAAAAGCCTCTTGATTATCAGTATAATGTGTATTAAAACCAAATAAAAAAAGGCTGAGGAAAAATATCGTTTTTTTCATATTTTAGCTTGTTTGATTGTTTAAATGTAAATATTTTTTTTGAAAAAGAAAAAAACAGCCCTGAAAGTCAAGGCTGTTTAAAAAAAACAAAGTTGTATAGAAATGAAAATTATTTTAGTTCCAATCGCCTACTACATCAGCGGCTATTGCAGGATTAACATCCTTTTCAATTTGAGGGATAGGCAATAACAGATTTCTTGATTGGAAGGGCTGTGAGCCTATTTGCATTTGTTTTTCAGCATTAATGGTTTGCTGTGCTATGCCCCAACGCATCAGGTCAAAATAACGAGATTGCTCACCTGCAAGTTCTAAGCGTCTTTCGCGTCTAATAATTGTTCTTGCGTTTTCTTGGCTACCCAATGAAGCATAAGTAAATGCTTTTACTCTGTTACGTACTTGGTTTATCAAGGGCAGAGCCGCCGCTACGTTTCCTTGCTCTATCTGCGCTTCGGCAAGCATCAAAAGTACGTCTGCATAACGAACAATCTGTGAATTAATTTCACTTTGTGGGAACTCTTCATTTTCCTTAAATTCATAGTTGCTGTATTTTCTCCATCTGTATCCGTTGCTGGCATTGAATGGGTAAGGTTTTGCACCACCACTGCACTGATTGCAATAGTCTGTATCACCGCCACTTACGGCATTCCCATAGAAAGTGAGTTTTGCTCTTGGGTCTGTATAGGCTCTGCCTGATTCGTCGTTATAGATAAATGATTTGACTAAGGCATCAGAGATAAATACGTTTCTCCAATCGTTCCAGCCATATTCCATCGCACGTCCTGTATTGGTAGTTTTGCCACCCCATGTTTCCTGTCCAGTAAACATATAGAATCCGTTACCTACGCCCCAGCCATTCCATTTGTGTGGAATGTCAAAAATGGTTTCTGCAGTATTGCCGTTAGTAGGGGCAAACTGGTCATCAAAATTGGCGTTTAGCGCATACGTATAGGGTGCTTGGGTGAGTTTGGTAAACTCTGCGGCAGCTTGTGCATATTTCTTTTGGTATAAATACACCTTGCCCAGCATAGCAGTTGCGGCACCGCGAGTAGCTCTGCCAAGATTTTCACTTGAATGGCTAAGAGGCAGATTTTCTTGTGCTTTGATAAGGTCAGCTTCTATAAATTTCCAAACCGCATCTGTACTTGCTCTTGGGGAGAAAAAGTCTTTGCTACTTTCATAGTCAGGCTTTAAAGGCACTCTGCCCCAGCCATTGACTAATCTAAAATAAGCAAAGCCACGCAAAAATGACACTTCGCCAATGAACTGTTTTTTGGCGGCTTGGTCTTCTGCGAGGGCTGGATTCCAAGTGGCTAACTTATCAAGCACTAAGTTAGAACGAAAGATTTGGCGGTAATTGCTCTGCCAGTGCTTGACAACTTGTGCTTGTGATGTACCAAAGCTAAAATTGTGTAGCTGTAGTAAATCGCCCTGCAAAGGAGCATCTCTTTCTGCTTCATTGCCAAGTAGGTCATACAAAAAATAATAATCTCTTGACCACATACCTTGGTGCAAAAAGCAAACATACGCTGCTACCACGCCCTCATTGAAGGTGGTTGTAGTGGTAAAATAACTACCGTCGCTGTATTGGTTCTCATTCTTGAGTTCCAATTTTTCCAGTTTGCAACTCGTTACGAGTAGCAAACTAACCGTCAAATAAATTATTGCTTTAGATTTCATATTTAAGAAAAAGGTTAAGTACAATATTAAAGATAAGAAGTTTTTGTCTAATTAAAATGTTTTTAACTTTTTTAGAATCCTACTTGGAAACCAAGCATGAAAGAACGTGCCTGTGGATACTGTCCGTTATCTACACCTCTGCTAAACAAGAAACTACCACTGCTACTTACTTCGGGGTCATAGCCTTTGTATTTGGTAATAGTAATAGGGTTCATGGCTGTGAAGTAAATGCGGAATGAGGAGAAAGTTTTGGTTTTTGCTAAGAAACTTTGTGGAAGACTATACCCAATGGTAATATTTCTTACACGCATATAAGCACCACTTTCCATGTATCTGTTAGAAGGACGAGAGTTCAAATTCCCATTTGTATTTTGTCCTGCTCTTGGAATATCTGTAACATCTCCGTCATTTTTCCATCGGCGTAATACAGTGGTAAGAGAGTTAAAAGGACGAGTAGTGCCTTCTATACCATCGCGAAGTGCATTGATAAGTTGTACGCCCGCAATGCCTTGTACGCCTACCATAAAGTCGATGCCTTTATAAGAAGCATTGAGGTTTAAACCATAGTTCCATTTAGGGATAGGGCTGCCGAGTAAGCCTTGGTCTTTTTCATCTACCACGCCATCGCCGTTAAGGTCTTGGAAGATAATGTCGCCTGGTTTTAGTTCTGCCTGATATACGGCATCAGCTTTACCTGTCTTTACCCTTGCTGCTTCATTCAATCTATTTACTTCGGCTTGGCTTGATGCTATTTTATCTACTTTATAGCCCCAAAAACTACCAATAGGGAAGCCTGCGGCAGTATAAGTAATGGTAGAGGCTTGTCCAAAGCCACCCCCACGAATCGGAGATTCTGATAGTTGCCCCAGCGAAACTACTTGGTTTTCATTGTAGTTAATATTACCTGATACACTGTATTTGAAATCACCTGCTGCACCATTGTAGCTTAAAGCTGCCTCAAAGCCTCTATTGAAGGCATCAGCGGCATTAGCAGGAATACTTGGATTGTCTGAAGGAATACCAAGCCCTGTAGAGATAGGCACAGGTACATCTACAAGTAAGCCACCATTCTTGCGGTTGTAATAATCAAAAGTGAAACCTATTTTGCCTTCTAACAAACTGGCATCAAAACCAATATCTGTTTGTGTGGTTTCCTCCCAGCGCAAGTTGGGGTTAGGCACTGCTGTTACCGTAGTACCAGAAGTATATGACTTATCTGGTCCTAAAGAATACACTACGTTGTTATTGCCTGTCCCTCTGAACAAGAATGTTTCGGTAGCGCGGAACTGCCCAATCGCAGAGTTGCCCGAAATACCCCAAGAGCCACGTAATTTGAGTTCAGAAAGCCAAGAAATGCCTTTCATAAATTCTTCTTCGTGTAGTTTCCAAGCCAGTGCCACAGAAGGGAAGTTACCAAAACGTGCATTAGCACCAAAGTTTGAAGAATAATCGCGACGTATGTTCAGTGTCAATAAATACTTGTCTTTGAAGGTATAATTTACACGAGCAAAGATAGGTGTATAAATAATCTCGCCTCTTCCTGAACTTGCCCCAGTCAGAGAACTTGTGCCTGCTACACCAATTTGTTTGATGTCATCATTGGTAAAGTTTGCACCAATAGCATTGAGAGAACGGTAGCGACCGCCGCCACGATAAGAAGTTCCTACGGTTACATCTAATTGATGAAGTTCGCTAAACTTTTTGTTATAGCTCAAAAAGTTTTCATAAACCCCCCCTGAATACCAGCCATAGCCTTCATCTATTCCATTAGGATTCAACAAGTTGCCGTTTCTGTGGGCTTGGGTATAATTATAGTTTTGATAGAAACCAAAAGTATAAGACATCTGAGAACGGAACTTTAAACCCTCAGCAAGTTGTACTTCTCCATAAATCTGTCCGAGATTGACAATCTCACGACTTTTTCTTTCCTTCAAAAATATAGTAGGCATCGGGTTGCTCACGTCGTTCAAATCTACGATAGAAGTTACACGAGAGAAGCCACCCAAATTGGTAGGGTCAAGGATTGGTGCATAAGGAGGCATGGCTAAGGTTTCAAAGAAACTTGGCACGTTACCCTGCGTCAAAGAATAGCGCACGTTCATAGTTTGCCCTAACTTAAATCTGCCAACGTTTTCTTCTAAATTAAAGCGAAAGTTAAACCTCTTATAGTTATAGCCAAGCATGATAGCGTCTTGGTCAGTATAGCCCACCGAGAAATTGTATGTAACTTTATCTGTACCGCCATTTACGTTGATGTGATGCTCAGTGAGCTTGGCGTTGCGGAAAATTTCGTTCTGCCAATTCGTTCTGTCTATTCTCGCTTCAGGCGTATTCAACTTAGGCGGCAAAATCGTTTGTGTTGCTTCTGCATAGTCTTTTACCATATCGATATATTGAGAAGCATTAAGCATATCCAATTTGCGCCATGCCTGCCCAATGCCCACATAGCCATTGTAAGAAATACGTGGTTTGCCTGTTTTGGCACGTTTGGTGGTTACTAAAACTACACCGTTAGAGCCTTGTGCGCCATAAATAGCCACCGAAGAAGCATCTTTAAGTACGGTAATATTGTCAATGTCATACGGGCTAACAGAGTTTATATCACCAATAATACCATCAATTACATACAAAGGAGAAACACTGCTAAACGAACCCGTCCCACGAATGACCAAGTTCACGCCTGAGCCAGGCAGACCGTTATTGTTCACCACTTGCACACCCGCAATCTTGCCCTGCACAAGCTGTGTAGCATCAGTAGCTATCACATCTCCAAATTCTTTGCGACCAGCCACGCCTACCGAGCCTGTCAAATCGCTTTTCTTGACCTCTCCGTAGCCTACCACGACCACATCTTGCAATGCCTTCACGTCAGTTTCTAAACTTATATCGATAATTGATTGATTATTAATCACTCTCTCGATAGTAGTATAGCCAATATACGAAAAGACCAGCACACCTGTTTGCATACTTTCGTCAGGAATACTGATGGCGTACTTGCCTTCTGCGTCAGTTACTGTACCCGTAGTAGAGCCTTTTAGTAGCACGCTTGCGCCTATCAAGGGTATGCCACTTTCATCTGTAATTTTGCCTGATATTTTGAAGGCATTTGCCTCTAATATCTCTACATCAGGCACAATTTCATTTTTTTTTCCATCTGTTGCCATTACAATACTCAAAATCACTCGCTCCCCTGCTACTCTGTATTTGATTTGCAAAGGAGAAAACAAGGTTTCGAGTACCGCCTTGAGTGGCTGATTTTCTATCACCAAAGACGTTTTCCGATTTGCTTTGATAGCAGCAGGACTATAAACAAACTTGACCTTAGCCTCTGATTCTATGTGCGAAAGAATACTTTTGATGGATTTTCCTTCCATCTTCAGCGAAATTCGCTTGTCCAGAATATCTTGTGCGTCCAATTCTCCCGCATACGTAATGCCTATGCAGAGCAACGCCAAGAAAAGTTGTAAAACGGATATTCTCATAATTTTGAGAAATATTCTCTTGGTTTGTAGTTCATTTTTCATATATTTACTAAGTGTTTTGTTAGAAAAGACAAATACTATTTATGATTGCCTCTGACCGCTTCGACTCAGACAGAGGCAAAAAATTTTAATTTTAGGGCAGTAGTGGTGCAAACACTACTGCTTTTGTATTTATAGACTATTTACAGCCTTTGGCATAGATAACTATCTGACCATCAGCGATTTCGTAAGTAGCTTGGATTGTTTCGCATATTATATCTATTTTTTCATACAGCGTTTCTTGCTCAAATACTGCAGTCAAGTTACAATCAGCCAATAGCTCGGAATCATACACCATCTTGATACCATAGCTTTTTTCGAGTAGCCCAAAGACTTTGCTAATGGGAGTTTCCTCAAAAACAAATTGGTTCTTGGTGGCTTGTGTATCCAGCAGTATTGGCTTCTCTACCAGTGTCTTTACTAATTTTTCTTTTTCTCTTTCAAAGATTACTTGTTGATTAGGAGTTAAAAGAATTTGAGCAGTTTTTACAGTTTTGCTGCCTTTTTTACTTATTTTTTCTTCTTGATAAACCGTTACTTTGCCTGTTTTTACGGTTACTAAGGTCTTTGCCTCGCCCTGATAGGCACGCACGTTAAAACTCGTCCCCAATACTTTGGTAACGATGCCTCCACCTATCACGATGAAAGGGCGTTGTGCATCTTTTTTGACCTCAAAAAATGCCTCTCCTATCAGATAAACAGTGCGGTTTTTTTGTCCAAAATCAGGAGCTACATTGAGCTGACTTTCTCCCTTGAGCGTTACCGTAGTCCCATCGCTTAGTTGCATACTAAAAGGTTTCTCACTTTTATTTTTGATGGCGTTATCATTGGAAGTAATTGATAGAGAGTTCGTTGTTTTTTCTTTGTTTCCATCAAAAAATAATATCCAGCCCGCAGCCAATAGCACGCACAAGCAAGCAGCTATTGCGCTCATTTTCAACCACTTCCTCTTTTTTAGAAAGACTTGCTTGGATTCAGTTCGCTTGAGAATAGCCTGAATCCCAGTTTGAATATCTTGCTCTGAAATATTGATTTTCTCTATTTGAGTGGCAACAACCAAAGATTTTGCTTCTTCTACAATTGCTTGTTTTTCAGGGTATTGTCGTAACCATTCCTCCCACTGTAGATTATCCGCAGGCGACCTGCCCAAGACCCACGCCCGAAACCGCAAATCTTGCACAAAATCTTCTACTTGATATTTATTGTAATGATTCATTATTTTTGATAATTCGTGTAATTGAATAATGTAATTTGCTAATATTTGCTTTTTATTGGTTGAGAAAATTTAGATAAGTAGTTATGAGTTATTAACGGTTCGCCGCCGCGATTATTAATTATGAGTTAATCACAAAGGCTAACCATACAAATATTTAATAATCAATACTTTGTGTAAAAATTACAATATAAAAACCACTTTTGTATAATTATTTAATAATAATATAATTTTTTCTATAAAAAATTGACTATCAATAGATTAACTGCTAAAATCCAATTTTTTCGCAAAAGTTTGATTGCCTCATAGACCAAGTTTACCGCCGAGTGATGGTTAATTTCCATGCTTTGTGCGATTTCCTCATATTCCATCGCCTCATAAAATCGCAGGTACAGTGCCTCTCTTTGGCGTTTGGTCAGTTTATCTAATTCTGTTTTTAATTTTAGGAGCGTTTCGTGTTCTATTTCATTGCTTATCAAATAGTTTTCTATGTTTAACTGCACTTCTATATCGTACTCATCGTAAAGAGTTGTGGTTTCTCTATGCCAAAAATTGCGTCCCTTCTCTTTGAATAATTTTCTTCGGTAAGAGGCAAGCAGGTACGCCTTCACAGAGTTTGGATTGCCAAGCGACTGACGATGATTCCAGAGGTCAATAAAAAAATCTTGCAAACTGTCTTGAGCAAATGTCTTGTCTTGTATGAGGCGACTCCCGTAGCTCAATAGCTTAGGATAAAACAAGTGCAACAACTGCTCAAAAGCAAGTCTATCGCCTCCTTTGAACATTTGCCAAATAGCTAATTCAGAGGGAGTTGTAGCATTATTAATTTGAAAGATGTCTGTGTAGTTGTGATTCATTTTCCTAAATAGTCCGTTTAGTAGCAAAGAGGCAAGATTTGTTTTGAAATCCTGAAAAATTTTGAAATATTTTTTTGGGAATGGAAAAAACAGCCCTGAAAGTCAAGGCTGCTTTAAAACAATGTAATATATGAGAATAAAAAAATCGGTTGTCTGACAATTTTTGTGGAGTCGGATAAAAGCCCTATCTTTGTGCATGGAAAACTTGAGCGTTTATGAGGTTCTTCTGAACCTACCATCGTTGCAAATATCGTCAGTAGTTTTGGAAAAAAC
>JAAFJS010000196.1 GCA_013298985.1 Cytophagales bacterium | reverse complement strand
TTATTTTAATGAGTAGATTTTGCTAAAAATCAAAGGTTTCAAACTTTTCTGGAAGCCTGAAACCTGATAAAAGTAATTTTTGGCAAAGATAAGAAAAGAAAATAATTTTTTTAATATTATAAAGACTTAGGAAAAATAATTAAGATTGAAAATAGGGATTAACTTTGCAAAAAAGAAAAGCTATGCGAAATTTTGAACAATATAGTGGCACTTTGTTAGCTACCATCAAAGATAGTCGTGTAAAAAAATTTTAATTATTAGATAGAAAAAAACGAATTTAGACACTTTGTTAAACCAAATAAATGAGTAGACAAATCATAATATCTTACGAACAAAATAATAAAACTACAAATATTGAAATTGAGGAATGGTATTTATTAGGAACACAAAATATTAGTTATAAGTTTTGGAGTCTACCAATACTTAAAGAAATAGGAATAAAAAGACTGGCTGTATTAGGACATTCTGACCCTGTTTATTTTGAAGGATGGGAAGAATTAGAAGAATTAGATATGGAGATTTCGCTTTTAGAAGAAAACATAGAACTCATTGATTTTGATGAAGACACAAAAAGGAGGTGGTTAAGAAATTTACGAAACAGTTTAAATAGGTTAATTGTATTAAGCCCTAAAGAATCCAATCCGCTTTTTGAGATAGGATAAAAAAGTGAAATCATCATAATAGAAAATTACTGCCACCAACATCAGCTCAATTCCGTAAATTTAAGAAAAATACTTGGCAATCCTTTTTGGCGTAGACATTTTTTATTGACTTTTTCTACGCCGTTGTCTGTGTCCCCACAGACAACCTAATGCTATGAAAAATTATCTTTGTGAAATTGCTCAAAAGTTTTGTATATTGCTCAAAAACAAATAATTAAGAATAAAAATACAATAAATTTTATTAAAAGGTCTTTACCCTTTGTTACACTTTTGAGAGTTATCTAAGTTTTTCTTCTCTCAAATGAGGCAGAATGATTCCTGCCTCCTTTTTTATAAGTCGTTTTTTCATGTAATAATTATCCATATTTCACTAATCATTGTTGTCAGAAATTTAAGCTATTTTTGAAGCAAGTTATCACTTTTTTTTTAAGTTTACGCAAATAAATATGGCTTGGCAATATGGTGGCTGAAACGGTGCGCCGTAGCGCGATGTTTTCTATGAAACATTTGTGCAAGTTTCAATAGCTTGGATTCTATTGAAATTTTGTAATAAGTAATTGAATTTCACAAAGTTATTAATTTTTATTCACAATTAATTGATTATTAGGCTATTATACGAATTGTTTTAACAACTTTGTAGAGTGTACCTACTTAAAAATCACACACATCGCCAATCTGCCAAAACATTACCATCAACTTTAAAACCATAAAAAATAATGAAAAAGCTCAAAAATGAAAAACAAGAAGTATTCATTGAAGTAGAATACTTAGAACAAAAAAACACACTCTACTCAAATTGGATAGGGAGTTATTTAAGTGTAGAACAAATCAAGCAAGGTGGTTTTTTGATGTTAGATGAAATTCAGCAACATAAATGCGTACTACTTTTGAATGATAACCGTCAGCTGGAAGGTGTTTGGGACGAAGCCAACGAGTGGATAGCGACTGAGTGGCTGCCCCTTATGATTCAAGCGGGTTTGATGAAGATGGCGCATATCCTTTCACAAGATTTGTTTGCACAGTTATCGGCAGAGTTTTTTGAGGACAATGCTCAAAATGTGGAGAATATGTTTCAACTCAAAATGTTTAATAACCAAGAAGACGCTGAAAAATGGCTTTTAAAAGACTAAATAAAAACTGATAACGACATTTGCCTTTGTAGTTCTTTTGATTGGTAAGCATTTTTATGAATCCATTTATTTTCTCAAATAATTTGTGAAAAATGAAAATTTATTTTTAACTTCACACTTCTTAATTTTTTCAACCCACAGCGCAAATTGACACCATAAAAATACAATACCACTTTACCAATACCATTTTATACCAAAACGCATTAAAACTATGAATTTCACTCCGAGAAAAGCAGATGACGACAGCAAAACTTCCAAAGTCATCAAATATGACCCCGTTACCAAGTACATGGCGAAGGATTTGATTACTTTTCGCCCCGAACAAGACATTTATGAAGCGATAGACCTGATGCTCAAACACAAGATTTCGGGTGCGCCTGTACTCGACAAAAGTGGGCAGTTGGTGGGCTTACTTTCCGAAAAAGATTGCTTGCGAGTGATGATTTCGAATGCTTACCACAATGACCCGATTGGCGTTAGAACGGTGGCAGATTATATGACCATCAATGTAGCAAGCATTACGCCTGACAAGGACGTGCTGGACGTGGCAAATCTATTTCTGAGCAGTAATTATCGCCGTTTTCCTGTGGTAGAAAATGGAAAGCTGCTGGGGCAGGTGAGCCGTAGAGATATTTTGAAGGCGGCAAAAGACATGAAATCAGCCAACTGGAAAAGCTAAACAAGTTTTTTTATGGCAACAAATTCAGCAAGTAGAAAATTTATTATCCTTTTTGGCTCTATCTTTGGCGGGGTAGGGCTACTCTTGTTATTTGGAGGGGCGTATTTTTATGATGATTCCGTCAAAGCCCAAAAAGATACCATCTTGGTCAAAGGCAGGGTGGTTGATTTGTCCCTTTCTTATGGGAGCAAGGGAAGCAAACTTTATACGCCAGTCGTTGATTTTGAGCTAAATAACCAAACTTATACCATTAGAGGCTCAGTGGCGAGCAGTCCGCCTGATTTTGAGGTAGGCGAGGAAGTAGAGCTATTTTTGAAGCCTAACCAGCCCCAAGAGGCAAAAATCAATAGCTTTGTAGAAAAATGGCTTATGGCAACAATTTTAGGAAGTATGGGCATTATTTTTACATTAATTGGTACTTCCGTCATTTGGTCTGCCTTTAAACCCTAAGCCAAAAACAAAATTTATCCTCCCTTACTTTGAGAAATTACAAAATAATTTTCGTTTCTAAATAAAATTCAAGACATTTGAAAATAAAGAAATACGAAAATCTCCCACTATGTCAAAATCTCGTTTGAGCATACGAAGAAAAATACTGATTGGTTTTACGGCGTTGATTTTATTTTTCATCGCCAATGTTGCTTTTATTTTTTATACCATCAATAATTCTCGTTTTATTGTTACCAATCTATTTGAGGACAAAGACCAATCCGTTATTCTACTTAATGACTTCAAAGACATGGTGTTACGGTCAAAAATGTACACTGTAAATTGGGTTTTTCAGCGCAAAGACGAAGACGGCAAGGCTACCCTCAAGCAAATCCTGACCGAAGAATCTCCTATCCTCAAAGCCAAGTTTGAGAAATCTGCTACTATATGGGGGAGCAAAGAGCAGTTCAATCAAATCAAAAAAGTATTGCTTGATTTCGAGTTTCTCAAAGAAAATGAAGAAGAAATTACAAAAAAATTGGTCAAATTTACTGATTACGACGATTTTGTCATCAAATCAGAGGCAGACGATATTTTGGAGGCTTCCGTCATTCCGCAGTCCGACAAGATTCTTTTCAAAATAGACGAATTACTTTTACAGAAAAAAAAGGAAAAACAAGCTGTCCAGCAAGACATCTTGGATTCCTTTGCCAATCTGGTAACGGTACTACTCTCTTCGGTGGGCATTATCGTCGCGTTTGGTATCTTGATGTCCTTTTTCGTTGCCAATCAAATCAGCCACCCCATCAGAAAACTCCGCGAAATCATAGACGCACTGGGCAAGGGCGAACAACCTAAGCTCATAGAAGTAAAGGCAAATGACGAGATTGGCGATATGAGTCTGTCTGTAAACCAACTGATTACAGGCTTGAACAATACTTCTGAATTTGCGGAAAATATCGGGCGCAGTAATTTTAATGCCGTTTTTTCTCCCCTAAGTGAACGAGATATATTGGGCAATTCTCTGATAGAAATGCGCGACAATCTCAAAAAAGTCAGCGAAGAAGACCAAAAACGCTATTGGGCAAATGAAGGCTCGGCGATGTTTGGCGATATGCTCAGGCGTTATAATAGCTCTATCTCTGATTTATCCACCAATCTGCTGGCTACACTGGTCAAGTTTATGCACGCCAACCAAGGTAGCTTTTTCATGGTCAATGATGAGGTCAGTGATGACAAATACCTCGAACTGATTGCCGCCTACGCATGGAATAAACATAAATTTATCAAGAAACGCATAGACCTCGGCGAAGGCTCGGTAGGGCAGGCATGGATAGAAAAAGATACCTTGTTAATCACTGATATTCCGAATCATTATATCCAAATTACTTCGGGCTTGGGCGATAGCAACCCGCGATGTATCTTGATAGTGCCTATGATTTTTAATGAGGAAGTGTACGGGATTATCGAGTTAGCTTCTTTCCAAGTATTTGAAAACCATGAAGTTGAGTTCTTGAAAAAGTTAGCAGAAAATATTGCTTCGTCCATCTCGGCAGTCAAAAACAATGAAAGAACAAGCCGCTTGCTGGGCGAATCTCAGCTCATGTCCGAGCAGCTACGCACGCAAGAGGAGGAAATGCGCCAAAACCTCGAGGAACTGCTCGCCACCCAAGACGAGCTACAAAGGAAAGCAGATTCATACCAACAAGAATTGGAAAACTACAGAGCCAAAGCCCAAAAGCCTTGATTATTTTAGTGCTGATTTGTCTTGTTTTTCTTCGCGGAAAAGGAGTGTAAATAACACTAAAACTATTGCTGACAAAGCCGCAGGTACGACCCAAATAGATTGCCAAAGGTGAGGAATTGCCTCATTCTGAACGGTGTATTGCTTTACTACTTCCCCCGAAGCCAACGAGCCGATAAACATTCCGATTCCGTAGGTTGCCATGGTAATCATGCCTTGTGCCGCGCTTTTGAGGTGGTTTGGGGCTTTGTTATCCACATAGATTTGTCCTGTTACAAAGAAAAAATCATAGCAAATGCCATGCAAGATGATGCCCAAATAAAACATCCAAGCGGCAGATTCCATATTTCCGAAGGCAAAAAGTAGGTAGCGCAGTGTCCATGCCGCCATGCCAAACATTATCATTTTCTTTACGCCCAATCGCGCAAAAAACAAAGGCATCACCAACATAAACAGTGTTTCCGAAGCCTGTCCCATGGTCATCTTGCTGGCGGCGTTTTCCATGCCCATTTCATTAAAAAATAGGTTGGTAAAGTTATAGTAAAAAGAAAGTGGAATACAAATCAAAATAGAAGCAACCACCACAATCGCAAATGAACTATTTTTCATCAGCGCAAGTGCCTCTAAACCAAGCACCTCAGAAACACTCACTTTTGCGCCTTTCTTTTTGGGTGGCGTATTGGGTAGCGTAAATGAATAAATGCCCATCACAAAAGATAGTATCGAGGTCAGTGTCATCTGCATTGCCGAAGCCTCAAATTTGAAAAAACCAAGCAACAAACCCGCCGCTATCCAGCCAATAGTGCCTAAAACCCTTACGTTAGGAAACTCTTGACTTGGATTGTTCATTTGGTGAAAACAGACCGAATTGGTCAGTGCCAAGGTAGGCATATAGCAAAGGGTATAAGCAAAAAGTAAAGGATAAAAACTTTCAAAATTTGATACAGTGGAAATAAAATACATCAGCACGCCACCAATCAGGTGTAGTACGCCTAATACCTTTTCTGCCGCAAAAAAACGGTCTGCCACCATACCCACAAAAAATGGCGAAATGATAGCCGCGATGGACAATGCCCCATAAGCGATACCTACTTGTAAACCATCAAAATGCAAGGTTTGCGTCAGGTAAGTTCCCATAGTTACATACCAGCACCCCCAAACGAAATACTCGATAAACATCATCAGGGACAGTTGTGTGCGAATTTTCAAGTTCATTTTCTACTAAATGTTAGATGATTAAAGGCTTGGTTTTTTCTAAACTACTGATTTTGCGACTAAAATCCAAATTTAGAACAATAATCGGAAGTGCAAAATTATCTTGGGAAATTAATTGGGGGATTACAAAGTGCGTCTTACATTACAGATAACAAATCACCCCTCAGTCTTTAAAAGGCGTAGCAAATTTGGGATTTTTTTGTGCAGTCAGATACTTTTATCTGACTGTATTGGTTTCTTAAAACCAATTTTCCTATCTTCGTTTCGATTAAAAAATAAAAATATGCCTTTACGCAAACATAATGTCTATAAAGATTACCAATGTTTTTTTATCACGACAAGTTGCTTTGAGATGCAACATTTGCTCTGTGATGAGAGATGCTTTGAGTTAATTTTAGAAAATTTCAAATTTTACAATGAAAAATACAAAGCAAAACTGCTTGCTTATGTACTGATGGTCAATCATATCCATTTTGTGATTTATTTTGAAGAAAAAAATTACCTTTCAGACTACATGAGAGATTTCAAAAAATACAGTTCTTTGCAAATTCGCCAATACCTCGCAGAAAAGTACCCTGAAAATTGGAAGGAATGATTTACCAATTGAGAACACAGAAATTTAAACTATGGGAGGATTTGTTTGATGAATTACATCTTTATACACGCAAGGTCTGTGAAACGAAAATTTACTATATTCACAATAATCCCATCAAAGCGGGACTTGTTACTCGCCCAGAATTGTATAAATATTCCAGTGCTTCCTTCTATTTTGCGGAGAAGCCTGTGAAGTCTATGCTTCTACACTATATGGATGTATTTTGAGGATTATATTGGTTTTGAGAAACCAGTGTGCCAGTTTTTGAAACTGGCACCACGAAAAAAGTGCGTCTTACATTACAGATAACAAATCACCCCTTAGTCTTTAAAAGGCGTAGCAAATTTGGGATTTTTGATAAATTCCTCGTCTGTGAGCATTTGCAGAAAAGCCAAAATAGCCTGTTTTTCTTGCGGGGTGAGGTACAGCTTGACCTCACTGGGCGAAGGGAACGGCTCATTACTCGCCTCGCGGATAAGTGGCGCAAGGGTTTCGCTAATCCTCACGTGCTGGTCGTAGTGGTCTAAAACCTGTTCCAGCGAGTTAAAACGCCCGTCGTGCATATAAGGCGCAGTGCGCGCGATGTTTCGCAACGTAGGGGCTTTGAACTTGCCCCTGTCCGCCGCATTTTTGGTAAATGCTTGTAAACCAATGTTCAGGCTTTGGTCAGTATCCAATCCGTTGTTGTGAAAACCATTAAAACCATTGCGGTCGCCTGCGGTCGTGATTTGCAAGTGGCAATCTCCGCAGTTGCCCCCGCGTAGGCGCGCCTGCGGGATAGGGTGCGTAAAGAAAAGTTCTATGCCCCTGAGTTCCAAGTCCGTAGGTTTGTATTCCTCGCGTAAGTATTTGTCGTACGGAGAGTTAGCAGAAATTAGCGTTCTCTCAAACTGGGCGATGGCTTTGGCAATATTTTCTGCGGTGATTTTTTCATTGCCAAAAACCAGCTTAAATTTGGAAGGATAAATGTCCGTAGCCTGTAATTTTTGTACTGCCTGTTCCAAACTTTGGTGAAGCTCTATGGGGTCTTGGATAGGTTGGAGTGCCTGTTCTTCCAAACTTGCAGCGCGTCCGTCCCAAAAAAAGCGGTTTGTCCACAGCAAATTTGCCAATGACATCGAGTTTTTTGTTCCTGCAATGCCCTGAATACCAAGGCTGAAACGCTTGTTGTCTGTAAAAGCAAGCTCCTGTTTGTGGCAGGAAGCGCAGGAAAGCGTATTATTTCCTGAGAGTTTTTTTTCATAAAATAACATTCTACCAAGCTCTATACCTTGCACTGTCAGTGGGTTATCCGCAGGGAGATTGACGTTTTTACTAAATTTGTCAGGAATTTTTAGGGCGTATGGCTCTGGCGCGCTCACGTTCCAAAGCTCAGAAGCGGCAGGCTCGGCAGCATCTTTGGGCTGGCATGAAAAGAGAAACATAGTGGAAATGAAGTATAAAAAAAATACATATAACAGCTTGATAGTCAGGCTTGAAAACCTGACTATTCTCGCTGTTCTAAATTTTAAACACCGTAATTGCATCATAAAATTGGATTTTTGTTTTTTCTAAATTTTTCAAATTTCAACTTAATTTTTACCTCAAATACAGAAACAAGCCAATTTCTGCATTCAAAATACGCGCTTGTGTATTTTCTGCGCGCCACTGATTTCTATAATCAAGCGTAGCCTCGACCGCAACACTTGGCGCAATAAAATAAGTCATGCCTGCGCCCACTGCATAAGTGAAACCTCCAAATGTAGATGTTCGCGAAGAAGAAGGAGCCACCACATTTTCACCAAATTGGTAGTGATAAGAGATAAAGCCCGCCTGTCCTTGCAAATAAATTTTGAAGCGATTAGGCAAAAAATAATAGCGCGTAAAGGCACTCATAGCAAGAGAATTTCCTGTTACGGAAAGAGAAGAAGTAGTGTTCCCAGCAATACTATTATTGGTTTCTAAACGATAGAAAGTCAATGGAATGACTGCGCCCACTGCCCAGCGATTTTTGATAAAATAACCAATTCTTGGGCTGATACTGAAGTTTCTACTATTTTGTCTGTCATTATTTACTGTACTGAGTCCCAAGCCACCGCCCATAAGCCAGCTCCCTGCCTCGAGGGTTATTGCCTTCTCTGCGCCTGCGCTATTTTTTCGTCCCAAATAAGAAAACAAACCAATTTCAATATTCCAACCCTTGCGCTCTGAATTGAGAAACTCTACATTTTGTTTACGATAATCCAATATTGCCTCTACGCCCACATTTGGCGTTATAAAATGAACTGCGCCCACGCCCAAGCGATAAAAGGCTTTGTTTTCTGAATATTTGAAAGGAAATGAGTTCGCTGGCATTCTGGTAGCCAAGCGAGTGATGCCATATTCGCCTTGTAAAAAAAGTTTGGTTTTATTGGGTAAAAAATAATATCGCCCAAATAAACCTAAGCCCCAAGAAAAATTATTAAAACCATAATCATCAAAGCTATTTCTGAGCCAAGAGTTACTATAACCCACAGGCATTGACAAGCCAAGCGCAAAGTTATTGCGAACAAAATAACCAACTCTTGGGCTAAGGGTGAAAGACGATTGTGTAGATGTATTGTCTTTTAAGAAAAACAGCGAGCCGCCGCCGCCAGCCAGCCAATCACCTTTTTCAGTTTGAGAAAATAACTCAGTGGTGTGCAAAAAAAGCACAGCCATCGCAAAAATAATGCTTATTTTTTTCATAATGGAAAATGGTTAAACGTTTAATAATCAGAAAATTAAAATGCTGTAATCGTTTAACTTCATGCGGTAGGAGTTTTTAAGGTTTTGTGTAGTTTAGACATTTTCTGGCAGTGCTTTCAAATGTATGATACTTAAAAATTCACCTCCCCATAACCCCCTCAGAGAGGGGGAAACAAGTATCATATCCCCCTTTGGAGGGGGTAGGGGCGACCGTCGCTACGGGAGGTTATCATACAATTAGAATCATTATCCTTTCTTTTTACACAAAAATAGACAAAAAAAACAACGAGAAAGTATTTTTTTCATTTTTAACATTGTTAAAAACCTGAATCTAATTTGTTTTTTAGCATGATTAATCTGCCTCATATTTTCACGCCTTCAAACTAACTTTATTTGAAAAATCATCTCTCTTTTTCATTTCTCTTTTCTAATTCCACATTTCCAATTCATTTTAATATCTTTGTAAAAGAAGGAATTTAACAATCATATCTCAAAAAATTAATCCATGAAAAAAATCATACTTTCCTTATTTTCAATTTGTTGGGCTTTTTCTACTTTTGCCCAAATGCCAACTATTGCTGAGAAAACCAAAGAAATGAAAAAATTTACTGGTTTTTTCGATTTTTATTATGATGAAAAATTTGGCGAAATTTGGCTCGAAATCGATAAGTTAGACACCGAATTTCTCTATATCAATTCCCTGACTGCGGGGCTTGGCTCTAACGACATTGGGCTTGACCGCAACCAACTGGGCGAGGAACGAGTCGTTTATTTCAATAGAGTTGCCAATAAAATTTTACTTTTCCAGCCCAACCAAAAGTACCGCGCCACCACCGCAGACAAGGCAGAACAACGCGCCGTCAAAGAATCCTTTGCCCAATCAGTTTTGTATGGATTTGAAATAGAAGCTATTGAAAATCAAAAGATGCTGATAAATTTTACTGAATTTCTATTGCGCGACGCACATGGAATCACTGACAGAATACGCAATATGAAGCAAGGTTCTTATCGTCTGGACATGAGCCGTTCGGCAATGTACCTGCCTCGCACCAAAAATTTTCCTCAAAACTCAGAATTTGAATCCACTTTGACCTTTGTGGGAGGCGCAGATGCAGGCAATTATGTGGGTGCTGTTGTGCCTTCGGTGGAAGCAATTAGTTTGCGCTTGCATCATTCCTTTGTCCAACTCCCTGACAATGAGTACGTACCGCGAGTGTATGACCCGCGCAGTAGCTATATCAATATTTCATATTTTGATTACAGCACGCCTGTTAGCGAGCCGATTGATAAGAAATTTGCGGTTCGCCACCGTTTGAAAAAGAAAAATCCTGCGGCAAAAATGAGTGAAGCCGTAGAGCCTATCATCTATTATTTGGACAATGGCACGCCCGAACCTATCCGTTCTGCGCTTCTGGAAGGTGCGAGTTGGTGGAATCAGGCGTATGAGGCGGCGGGCTACAAAGATGCTTTCCAAGTCAAAATTCTCCCCGAAGATGCTGATCCTATGGACGTTAGGTACAATCTCATCAACTGGGTGCATCGGTCGACTCGCGGCTGGTCGTATGGTAGTTCGGTTACTGACCCGCGCACAGGCGAGATTATCAAAGGTCATGTAACGCTTGGCTCGCTGCGCGTGAGGCAGGATTATTTGATTGCGACAGGCTTGCTTGCGCCTTTTGAAAATGGAGAAAAATTGGACGAGAAAAATGATAAAATGCTCAAAATGGCACTCCATCGTCTGAAACAACTTTCAGCGCACGAGGTAGGGCATACAATTGGGCTGGTGCATAACTACGCTGCCAGTGTAAACAAACGCGCTTCGGTCATGGATTACCCACACCCCACCGTTTCGCTGGACAAAAACGGTGAAATTGACCTCTCTGATGCCTATACTTCGGAAATAGGGGAGTGGGACAAAGTGAGTGTCGCGTGGGGCTACCAAGATTTTCCTGCGGGAACTGATGAAAAAAAGGCTCTAAATCAAATTTTGGAAAACGCAATGAGTAAGGGTTTGCTGTTTATTTCTGACATTGATGCACGCGCTACAGGAGGCGCACACCCCAAGGCGCACCTCTGGGACAATGGCGAAGATGTAGTACGTGAATTTGGTAATGTTTTGAAAATCAGACAAAAAGCACTCAATTCTTTTTCAGAAAAAAATATCAGAAATGGTGTTCCCATGGCTG
>JAAFJS010000195.1 GCA_013298985.1 Cytophagales bacterium | reverse complement strand
TAATGCAAAAGAAAAATTCAGAAGAAGCAGTGCCAGGATTGCTACGACCCATCGAGATAGCACCGTCTATATGTTTTAATCCTATCTTGTCAGTAGTTTCGTGGGTGATAGCAGGTAGCCTACGCTCGCGCAGCGTAGAATCCAGTCCGCCTTGAATCACCTCAATTTTTACATCATTATTAGGCTGGTTGTCCATACGCACTACGCGATAAAACGAAGCTCCATCATAGCGTTTTTCATCAACATATTTGAGGAAATTAGTGGCAGTAATGGGGGCTTTGTCAGGATAAACCTCAACGGTAATATCGCCCATTTCGGTTTCCATGCGTACTCGTGGAGAGCTTACTTTGCAAGAAGTAAGAAAAATAAGAACACATACAAAATAAGAAAGTAGTTGTTTTTTCATGCAATGCTAATTAAAAAAAGCAAAAATGTGCCACATTTATATCAAAATCAGACGAATGATTTACGATATAAGATAAAAATTATGACAATTCCAAAAAAAAGCAAATAAATCGTTGCTTAAATAAACAAATGCTTAAATAATTATGGTTTTCATAAGCCTCATAGATGCTTAATATTAAACCCCTACGAAATTTATAATATATTGATTACCAAATACTTAATACTATCAACATGAAAAATCTAATGGTGTTTTTAATTTGCAAGATGCCTATTCATTATAAGAAGCATTTTTTTTCTAATTTAACTATTTGATTTCCAATCGTAAGCATTTTTAATGGAAAAATTAAAATTATATTAACATCAAAAATGCAATTTGATAAAATTGTTTTCCTTAATATTGAATCAAACTTAAAACAAATAAATAATCATGCAAAAAACAATCGTAAACCCTGCAAATTTAATTATTGGCGACAATGCTAATGATATTGAAAACCTGTTAGGAATTGCTACAAGCACCATCTTTATGGAAGATTCGGAAGAAGAAGATGAAGATGATGAGGATTTTGACGAGGACGAAGATGATGAAGATTTTGATGATGAGGACGAAGATTTTGATGATGAAGACGAGGACGAAGATGAAGAAGACGAAGAATAATCTTTTTTTCTTATAAAAAAGTTTCAAACTATTAAATCAGTTTGAAACTTTTTTTATTTCTTATTTTAACGTAATAGCCTCATTGCCATTGCTTTATACTTGTCCAGATGTGGTAAAGGTACGTTTTCCTCTTTGGCTTGCTCGTCCCACGTTCGCATTTTGATAGAAATATCGAAAAGGACATCACTGGCAAACTGGCTTGCTTCTGCCTCATTCATTTTCCCACCTTGAAACTCCAATGTCCGTTTGCTTGCCTCCGAAAGTCCCTCATAATAAGCAGGATACTGAAAGGTAAGGTAGCGTTTTGCCTGCACGTGATACTCTACTAATTTGGCTATTTTTTCAGGGAAACCTTTTGCACGCAAAAAGTCTGCGCCAATTTGTTCGTGTCTTTTTACACCGTAGCCGTCCATACTTTCAAAAATGCCATCTTTGGCGCATAAATGCCCTATGTCATGAAAAAGTGCTGCCAAGATTATATCTTCCCCAACTCCTTCTTTTTCAGCAAGTTGGGCTGACTGGCAGGCGTGTTCTATCTGAGAAACAGGTTCGCCTATGTAATCTTCTTTGCCATACTTATCAAAAAGGGCAAATACTTCATTTACAGTTTGTTGGGTAGTGAGTAACATGATTAATTGGCGGTTAAGCGGTCTGTACGTATTTAGCATACAAATATAAGCAAGATGCGTTGGAAATACAATTTTTTTCTATCACCTCTATTATCCTATTTTTAATTTCGTTGCTGAAAAAAATCTGACCCAGCTTGCAACGTTCTCTTTCTTTTGTTCGTACCAATGCAAAATTCGTGTAAATAGTCTTTTTGGCTATTTTGCATGATGATAAAAAATGTTTCACGTCAAAAATAATTAAAAACTTATGAAAAAAATGAATTTGTTTTTCGTGGTGTTGGCTATGATGGTTGCTTCGTGCAAAAGCGACGTTACGCCTGACGCAAATGCAGAAACTGCGCTTGCCTACGAGGTCATCACCAGTTCGGGCAAGTGGTTTGGGGAGTATTTTGACCAGACGGGCGCACGCGTGCAGACGACTCCTTTGGAGCAACTCAGTGGCTGGAAGTATGAGTTTAAAACCTCCCAGAAGCCTTTTCAGATGTTTCTGAACGCGACTTCTTCCATGCCTACGTTTGGGACTGCTACCTCGCCAGATGTTACGATTAATTTTTATGTAGATGGAAAATTGGTGAAAACAGAAACCAATAATTGGGCAAAAGGTGTAACCTCGATTGTCTTTGATGTAAAGTAATTTTCTTCTTTTTTAGGCTTTCTAACAGACAGATTTCTAATTTTTTCTCACTGGTGCAGGTGTTACGCTTGCACCTAAAATAATATATCTCATTACTTCCCTAACCTTTTATCAGTATAAAAAAAATCAACAGATTTAACTACTTTCCAACCTAATAAACCATCTTCAAAAGTATAACTAATATAATCTTTTTGAAACATCTTATTATAATCAAAAAATAATCTTATCCCAGTAAAAGCTGAATATTTATTATTTTCAAGCGTAATTAAGGAACTTTCATGCTCTTTGCCTTTCACAGATTGAATCTGTTTTGTAAAATAGTAAACTTCTTCTTTTGGATTGTTGCTAAAAACATAGTTAAACAAGAAAAATAAATTGATTACCAAAGGGGTTAAGCAAAAATTGAAGTTATAATAACTAAAAATTGTTCTTTTTTTGAAAAACAGCAGCCAAAGGATAGTAGAAATTATAAAAGATAATCCAAAAATTGTAAATAAGGTTGTTAAGGTAATAAGAGTTGAGAAACCTACTTTGAATATAAGAATCACATTTATAATTGTCAATGCGATAACAATACTTAGTCTTGATACTTGTTTGTTGAAGTTGTCTTCCATTTTTACACTCACGATTAATTTCAAAATCTATACGAAATAGTTGGGAAAAAGTTCTTGTAAAATTAAACTTTCTTTCATTCCTATTTGTGGCTCATCAGCAATACAGATAAATTTCTACTTTTCCGCCCCAACAAAATATTATTCTAATCTTAGGCTGTTTTATTTATTTGCTGAGTATTTTTATTACTTTTGTCTGATTACAAAAGTAAATTTTATATTTCTGATTATGCAAAGATATGATGTTCTTTGGGCTGATGATGAGATAGAACTCTTGAAGCCACATATTCTCTTTCTGACCAAGAAAGGCTATGATATTACTCCCGTTAATAGTGGTGCAGATGCTGTCGAAAAGGTCGAGGAAAATATCTATGACCTGATTTTTCTGGACGAAAATATGCCTGGTATGAGTGGCTTGGAGGCTTTGGCACAAATCAAAGCACTGCGCCCGCACGTGCCTGTGGTGATGATAACCAAAAATGAGGAGGAACATATCATGGAGGAGGCTATCGGCGCAAAGATTGCCGATTACCTCATCAAGCCTGTCAATCCGAACCAGATTTTGCTTTCTGCCAAAAAAATATTGGAACAGAAACGCATTATTACCGAAAAAACAAACCAAAGCTACCAGCAAGATTTTCGCAATATCAGCATGGCTTTTAGTGATAATATGAATCACGAAGAATGGGCTGATGTTTATAAAAAGCTGGTTTACTGGGAGTTAGAAATAGAAAATACGGAAAACCAAAGTATGTCGGACGTATTGCAGATGCAAAAAGTAGAGGCAAACGTCAATTTTGCAAAATTTGTAGAAGACCACTACGAAGACTGGCTGAACGACGCGCACGCAGACCGCCCTATTCTTTCGCATCAGTTATTGAAGAAAAAAGTTTTTCCTCTCATAGACGATAACCCGCTGTTTTTGATTGTGATAGACAATTTGCGCTACGACCAGTGGAAGGTTTTGGAGCCAATTATCAATGAATATTTTAATGTGGAGGAGGAAACTACTTATTATTCTATCCTTCCCACCACCACCGCTTACGCCCGCAATGCGCTGTTTTCGGGCTTAATGCCCTCCGAAATAGAACGCCTCCAACCCGATTTGTGGATGGGTGAAGATGACGAAGGCTCAAAAAATAACTATGAAAAAGAATTTTTACAAAAGAACCTCCAACGCAACAAGTTAGGCAATATCAAAATGAGTTACAACAAAGTAATTCATGTCAATCAGGGCAAAAATGTACTGGATAGTGTGAATAATCTTTACCACAACCAGCTCAATGCCGTTGTTTATAACTTTGTAGATATGCTCTCGCACGCACGCACAGATACGGAGATGATTCGCGAGCTTGCGCCTGACGAGGCGGCGTACCGTTCACTGACCAATTCGTGGTTTATTCACTCTCCACTTTGGGAACTGCTCAGAAGGTTGGCGGATAAAAACGTAAAAGTTATCATCACTACTGACCACGGAACTATCAGAACGACAAGACCTTATAAAATTGTGGGTGATAAAAATACCAATACTAACCTGCGCTACAAACAAGGAAGGAACTTAGATTATGATGATAGATACGTATTTGAGTGCAAAAAACCTGAACGTTTTTTCTTGCCAAAGGTCAATTTATCAACTACTTACGTATTTGCAACAGAAGATTATTTCTTTGCCTATCCTAACAATTATAATCACTATGTCAAATATTACAAAGACACCTTCCAGCATGGCGGCTTGTCTTTGGAAGAGGTCGTGATTCCTTTTGTTCAGCTAAGTGCAAAGTAAAAAAACATTCAACCCATCATCATGCCTAAATTTATTCAATTTGGCAAATCAATAAAATCTGTCCTGTTTTGGTCAGTGATTTCTGCCGCCTTCATCGGACCTGGCACAGTAACCACGTGTGCTATTTCTGGGGCTACTTTTGGGCTTGACCTGCTCTGGACGCTGACATTTGCCACTTTTGCGTGCATTATTTTACAGGAAACCGTTGCTCGAATCACCATTGCTTCGGGCTATAACTTGGGCGAGGTCATAGCTATTCGCTACGCAGGAAAAACGGCAAAATACATGGTCGCAGTAGCCATTGTTTTTGGCTGTGCGGCTTACCAAGCAGGTAACATTCTGGGCGCAGTAGCGGGCTTGTCCTTGATTTTTGAGCTTAGTAATGAGCTACTTACCATTTTGATAGTGGGCGTTGCCTCTCTCATTTTGAGTTTGGGAACAGACAAAAGCGTATCTCGTTTTTTGGGATTGCTTGTTGCGCTCATGGGTGTAATGTTTATTTTTGTTTGTTCACAAGCAGATTTTTCTTTTCCTAACTTACTTGCATCAAGTATAACCCCTTCATTTCCAGACAATTCAGGCTTACTTATTATTGGCTTAGTGGGGACGACCATTGTGCCTTACAATCTATTCTTGGGTTCGGGCATTGGCAAGGGGCAGGAAATCGCAGAAATGCGGATGGGTATTTTCGTAGCGATTTTGATAGGAGGGTTGATTTCTATGGCAATTTTGGTCAGTGGCACAATGGTCAGGGGCGAGTTTTCCTACGCCTTGATGTCTGCTGCTCTACACCAAAAATTAGGCAGTTGGGCAGAACTTTTTTTTGCCATCGGCTTATTTTCAGCAGGTTTTACTTCTGCTATTACTGCGCCCTTAGCCGCAAACATCACTATTTTGAGCATAGTCCATAAAAACAATCCACACATTAATTATTACAAATTTACATGGGTTTTGGTGATGCTGGTTGGCTTTGCTTTTGGCATTTCTGGGGTCAAACCTATCCCTATTATCATTTTGGCACAGGCACTAAACGGACTCTTATTACCCCTCATCACCATATTTATCGTGCTGATAATCAATGACGAAAAATTTATTCCTCTGCGTTATCGCAACTCCCTGTTTGCCAATATTATTTTACTGCTGGTCGTAGGACTAACCACTTTTTTGGGGTTAAATAACTTGGAAAAAGCAATCCTAACCACTTTAAAACTCACATTTTCTCCCGAACTTACAGTATGGGTGATGGGAAGCCTATCCGCAGTGATTGTGGTAGTGTTGGGAATATTTACGTTAAAGAAATGAGGTTTAGAGTGAAAAAATAGCCTCCCCTCAGTTACTTGCTGAGAGGAGGCAGATTGTTATTTTGGCAGGGTTCTGTTTTTTTATAATTTACTGAGCTTGTCAGCCATTATTTGCATCATACTTTGCATACTGTTCATTTCTTGCTTTAATATTTTTACTTCCTCTTTGTAAGAGCCAAAAAATAAGCGGAACGAGTACAATGCTTTTGTTTGCTCAATAGAATAGGATTTAAAATACGATTTTATTGAGCAAAAAAGACATTTCTAAAGGGAATATAATATCAAAAATAATCAATCCGTTTACTTTTTACGTTTTACTTATGAAAAAAATAATGAAAAAAGGGTTTAAAAATGCAACAAAATCCTTAATTTTGGTTTTAGGCTTTTTGCTTTCCTGCAATAGTATCTGAAAGTAAAATCATAATGATAAAAAATTGAAATATTATGAAGTATAAATCTTTTTATCTTTTTGCTTTATTTTTCTGTACAGTAAATCTGCTTTTTGCCCAAAAAATATTTTTTGGTGTAAAGGGTAGCATATCACAAACCAACCAGAGGTACGACCAATTAATCATAGCAGAAAGACTACTATTTTTAGAAAATATTACTGTTGCACTAGGCAGTTTCAGTGTTTCAGGAAGTTATCAGTCGCGTACAGGCGTAGGCGTACACCCCTTTGTAGAGATATTTCCCTATAAAAGTGATAATGTGAGTTTTATTTTGGGGATAGGCTACAGACAGAAGGGTTTTACTACTACCATGGTAAATCGTTTGGGCGGCGTACTCCCACCATTAGAAGAAAAAACGAATAATCGTTTTGATTGTATAAATATAAGTTTGGCAGAGAGATTTTATATCAAGTCTTTTTATATAACCATAGGGGGCTATTACGATTATTTAATTAATTATCGTGTTCACCCAGAGTACGATTATATTTTCTCACATTACAAGAAAGAAGAAATTTCTCCGTTTCTCTGTTTTGGTAAAACCCTACCTATTAACAAATCGGCTTTGCAAGTAGAAATAGAAGTAAATCCTTCATTTAAAAATATGCTGAATTTTGAAAATTTTTTTGTGGGTAAATACAACAGTAGCATAAAAAATTTTATTTACAGCTTGAACGCATCTTATAGATTTTAACCCCTCAAAGTCTTCATGTCTAAAATAGTAGATACTCTGACAATTTTTGTGGAAAGTTCCCCCCGCTAAAGCGAGGGGTTAATCTAACCCCTCGCTTTAGCGGGGGGAACTCGTAGAAACTCAGTCTGCCACAAAAATTGTCAGACAACCAAATAGTATTAGTATTCATCACTATTTTTGGTTGAAAAAACAGGAAGAAAATAGACTTTTGTGAGCCTTCACTTTTCCCTTTCCTGCCGAGAGAGAGGAAAATTGCTAATTGGACAAAAAGCCTAATGAAAAAAAAGTATTAAATTTGGTGTAATTTTGTGATTATAATTATATTTACGCTTTGAAAAGTGAAAACATCATATCCATTTATCAAAATAGTATAAAATCATGGTACTGAAAAAATTATCTTCTTATTTTCTATTGCTTTTTGTGTTGGTAAATGTGGCAGCTTGCACCAACAAATCTGCTGACGTTGTTACACTGGCAAGTATTCTGACGCAGAATAACGGCATTTGGAAAGTATCTTATGCCAAATTTGGGGACGAAGAAGCCCCCGCAGGTATGTACGACGGATTTACGATTCAGTTCAAAAGCACCACTGACTATATCACTGTGAATCCCAAAGGCGCAATAACACCTGCCATTTTGCCCACAGGAAAATGGAAGCAAGGCTCTGGAAATACTGTCGTTTTTGATGATAATATTACTGTCAGGGAAATAAATAGAGTGCTGTCAAATAGCAAAATTGTTTTTGAGTGGGAAGTTTCTATCCCAGGCAAGGTAACAACTACTTATAGAATAGAATTGGTACGTGCATAAGACTTTTTGTTCATCAAATATTTTGATAGAAAGTAATTTGACAAGCAAATAACCATAAAAAATGCAACTCTCTAAGAATTGCATTTTTTATGGTTTTGTCTTTTTATTACATGGATAATCTTTCTCACTATTTTTTCAGCCATCTGCCCAGCGCACTTTCAGTATTGATTAGCGCACGTAGCTCTGAGTAAGGAATCGTAATAGGCTGATATTGAAGCTCATCAAAATTTAACTCGTTGCCAATATCTGTAAAAAGCATTTGCAGGCTACCTTCCATTAATACCAAGTGCCAAGTGCCGTTGCGTCCATTGTCCAGGTTCATTTCCGTCTGCCACTTGTCTATGAGTGGGTCTAACCATTTTTGAGGGTCTGTAGAAGCCATAAAAATATCTTTGAGATGAATTTCCTCTCCCTTTTTGAGGTCAAAAGTATGGAAACTATGTAGCTCTTTATTTCCTTGCCCTTCGCCACCTAAGTTCTTGATGATGTGATAACTCACAAATTCGTCGGTAGCACAAATGACCTTTACTTCATTATTAATATATGCATTAACCTTCACTTCTGCCTCTATAATATTCAAATCTACTTTGAGGTTTTCCATGAGTTTATTAAAATTTGCCTGTACCGTCGCGTTGGGGTTGTCCTGCATCACAGCAATCGTGTATGCCTTTTCTGCCCTGTGCCACGTATCTCCTTGCTTTTTTTGCTCAGATTTGGTGATGAGATTGTACTGGATAACAGGGACTTTTTTAAGGGCGGTTTTATGCACGCTTTTGCGGTCAGGACTGAGCCACTTGCCCTCAACTACTTCTTTATCTCCATTCCAAGTGCCTGTAAAATAGCCTGTTACGGATTGTTTTTCATTGGTTTCACGCAGTTCATAATCCTTGCTGGGGAGCATAGCCCCGTCCAGATTTAGTAAGCTACCAACTTTGGTGTAATAATAAGAACCAGTGATTTGTAACCCTTGCACATTGAGCTTGATGGTGATAGGCACTTGATTTTTTTGACTTAGCTGGATATAGCCCTCATATCGGTAGTTTTGGGCAAAAACAGCAGCGTGGAATAGCAGGGCAAAAATAACGAGTATGTACTTGTTTGATTTCATAATAAATAATAGAGTTTTGAAAATGACATTTTGTATCTAACGCAAATTTACCTTGTCATAGTCAAAAAATGATGCCAATATTCCTTAATTTTTTGTAATTTCTTATCACCTTTTCCAAAAACATCGGCAAATCAGTTTTTTAATGCTTTAGGCAAAGCGAATTTTTAGCTTATCATAAAAATATTTACCACTCGCAGTTTTAAAAACGGTGAGTGGTAAATACCTATAACTAATTGAAAATCAAAGGCATTAAATTTCTAAAATAGATTTCAAACTACTCATCTACGGGTGCGGTCGCACTGCTCGCGGGTGGCGGTATATAATATTTGTTGTCCGTTCGGAAAGGCTGGGCAGGGAAACCGTCTTTATTGGAGAGGCTTGCCGCAGGATTGTCGCCCCAGGCATAGCGCACATACACAGGGTTTTTCATTTCAGGGTGTGAAACCACGACCGTATTGTAGCCTGTGATTTCGGCTTTTGCCCACTGAAATTTGCCGTTTTCCTCTGCTACTGCAAATCCTTCCAAAAATCCATGTTGTTGTTTGGTTATCAAGCCATTACCTGCCATTTTGAAAGTGAGTTTTACTTTATTGCCCTCAAAAATAGGAGGTGATTCTAAAATAGGTCCCGTAAAAATGGTATTTTTTCTTTCATAACAAAGCCGCAATGCCTGACTTGCCATTCGTCGCCCTACTTCATGTTTGTTTTTGAAAAACATATTTTCGCCCTCACTCAAATCGAGGGTTGATATCATGGCTACATTTTTCATTTTTGAGGTAACTGCCTGTACCTCACGTAGTTCTGCCCACATACTTTCTGAGGGAGTTTTACTTATTTTTCCATAACCGCTTAGTTGGGCAAACAAGAAAGGCAAATCCTCAATCACGCCTGCTTGTTGCCATTTTTCTCGCCAATCTTGGATAAGTGTCTGGAAATAAGCCTGATACTGCCTTGATTTGCCCATACCAACATTTGCCTCGCCTTGCGACCACAAAAAGCCACGAATTGCAAATTTGTGCAAAGGGGCAATCATCGCATTGTAGAGCAGGGTTGGCTCGTTGCGCTCTCCGCGGAAAACAGGATAGGTAGGAATATTTTTGCTATCTAATAATTGAAAACCCACTTTGAACTTCCAATTCCCTGCTAATGAGTATCTTATAGGGTCTTCTTTGTCTGCACTGCGAATATACATTTGGTCTGCTATGCCACTGAAACCGCCCTCGCCGCCAAAGTGAATAGAAAACACAACTACCTCATTTTCACCTTCTTTGAGATATTCTTTGGGGATTCTGTACTGGCGATTGGTTTCTGCTATGTAAGTTTGCCCTACTTTTTTTCCATTGATGTAGGTAAAATCGTAATCATGCAATGCACCCATACTCAGCACCAAATCTCTATTTTTGAAGAAAGGTGGCACTACAAATTTCTTCCTAAACCACACAGAACCACTATAATCGGCTAATTCATGTCCTTTGGCAGACCAGACGTGCGGCTGATACATTTCTGACCAATCTTTGGTGTTTAGCCCAGGTGATTCCCAGCCTGCGCCTGCGCTATCGCGAAAGCCCTCGTCCAAGCTCTCTAAGCGGTCAAACCACTTTTTTACATTTATATCTTCGAACTCTTGCTTTTTTTCTGCCAGATAATTAGGGTGAGATTCTATGGTTTCGACCTTTTCTTTGAGTTCGGGGAAGGTGCGAAGTACATCTGCACTGAGCCACGATTCTATTTTAGAGCCATTGTGCGTAGCCTGAATCAAGCCAATCGGGACTCTGGTTTGGCTGAAAATATCTTTGGCAAAATAGTAGCCTACCGCGGAAAAATGACTTGCCGTTTCGATGTCGCAAAACTGCCAACCGTTCTCACTTTCAGCATCTTGCTGTGGTTTGGTACTGTATTTTCGCTTCATTGTAAAAAGGCGAATCATGGGAAACTCCGCTTTGAGCAGTTCCCGCTGTCCATTTTCGGATTTGCTTAGTGGCATATCCATATTATTCTGCCCACTACACACCCAAATATCGCCAAAAATGACATTGCGGAAGGAAATTTTGTTTTCTCCATTGATTTCCAATATATAATTTTCTCCATTGAAGGGCGTAGGCTTTAACTCTACGCGCCAAGTGCTATCTACCTCTGCGCGTGTACGATGCGTTTGTCCAGCAATCCTAACTACTACTTTTTCACCTTTGGTCGTGGCGCGCCCCCAGATGATGACTTTCTTGTCGCGTTGTAACACCATGTTATCGCCAAAAATCTTGGGCAAAATGATTTCTGCGTGTGCTTCTGTTAGCGAAAATACGAACAAGAGCAACAAAATGATGAGGAAATTTGTAATGTGTGTTTTCATTTATATCTGTTTCATTTTCAATGAATTAAAAA
>JAAFJS010000193.1 GCA_013298985.1 Cytophagales bacterium | reverse complement strand
TTGCTTTTGAAACTGTAATTTTTCTATCTTTGCAAAGTGCTGGTCTTCGGACTGCATAAAACCCTCTGTTTTTGTTTGGTTCGAGCCACAAATATGAGGGTTTTTTTATGAAATTCTGAACAACCTACCTGTCAGGTCTAAAATTAGTTTTTTAGAAAAGAATTGTTATTTTTACAGAAAAAATAAGATGATGATGATACAAACTTCTCCCTTGACCAACTTAGTACTGATAAACCAATAAAAACACCAAAACCCTCAAAAAACCATGTCTGACCTCGCCCTACAACTCATCAGAGAAAATAAAAAAACGAAAGCCACCTTCTTAGACTTAAGCAACTGCGGACTCACCAAACTACCGCCCGAACTCTCCGACTGTACTTGGATAGAAAACCTGAACTTGGGAACAATCTATTATGATGAAGAAAAGCAAGAATGGGAACAAAGTAAAAATAAAGGAAAAAGAAATCAAGTCGTAGATATTTCCCCTTTGAAGGACTTAGTGAATTTGCAAACTTTGTATTTTTCTTCCAATCAAGTCGTAGATATTTCCCCTTTGAAGGACTTAGTGAATTTGCAAGAGTTGTATTTTCATTCCAATCAAGTCGTAGATATTTCCCCTTTGAAGGACTTAGTGAATTTGCAAAGGTTGTCTTTTGATTCCAATCAAGTCGTAGATATTTCCCCTTTGAAGGACTTAGTGAATTTGCAAAGGTTGTGGTTTTATTCCAATCAAGTCGTAGATATTTCCCCTTTGAAGGACTTAGTGAATTTGCAAGAGTTGTCTTTTCATTCCAATCAAGTCGTAGATATTTCCCCTTTGAAGGACTTAGTGAATTTGCAAACTTTGTGGTTTGATTCCAACCAAGTCGTAGATATTTCCCCTTTGAAGGACTTAGTGAATTTGCAAGAGTTGTCTTTTCATTCCAATCAAGTCGTAGATATTTCCCCTTTGAAGGACTTAGTGAATTTGCAAACTTTGAGGTTTGATTCCAATCAAGTCGTAGATATTTCCCCTTTACTCAATTTAAAAAAACTCAATTCGCTCTATGCTTATGGCAATCCCGTCAAAGGAATGCCAGTAGAATATTTAGGAAAACATCTGGTTGATAATTGTATCGAGAAAGTAAAATCTTATTTAGAAGAAGAAGAAAAGAACGCGCAATACATTTTCGAAGCAAAATTGGTGTTGGTAGGAGAGCCTGCGGCGGGGAAAACTTCACTCAGTGAGAAAATCCGCAATGCTGATTATAAACTCAAAACAGAATCTGCTACCAAAGGAATTGCTGTTTCTCAGTGGTCTTTTCCTTATACCAATCCCAAATATACGCCCATACATCAGGGCTTTGATGGAAACTTTACTGCCCACATTTTTGATTTTGGGGGGCAGGACATCATGCACGCCACACACCGCTATTTTTTTAGCATACGCACGGTGTATTTGTTGGTAGTAGATACCCGCCCCGAAGATACGGACTTTTATTATTGGCTGAATGTCATAGAGTTATTTGGAGAGCAAAGCCCTGTCATCATTGTTATGAACGACAAACATGACATTTACAAGCAAGTTCCTGCTCACATTGTAGCGCAGTTCACACATCTGATTAAAAATCGAATTTTTTATATCAATCTCCGCACCAATCAAGGACTTTCAGATTTGGTACAAGTGATTCAAAAAGAATTGCAGTCTTTGCCCCACGTAGGCGAAGAAAAGCACTATCAATCGTGGGTAAAAGTGCGGCAAGCACTCAACAAAAAATGGTTGCCAGATGGTTTTTTAGAGAGCATACAAGTTTGGAAGAGCAAGAATGAAAAAAAGCCTTTCCTTACACGCCAAGAATACATAGACTTATGCGAATCTCTGGGCATCGCTACTGAGGGAAGGGCAATGCAAATCGCAGAAACTTTGCACATCTTGGGTGCTATTCTGTATTTTCAAAATAATCCCGCGCTTATAGATACACTCATTTTGGACAAGCACTGGGCAACAGAAGCGACTTATTTGGTACTTTTAGACACAAGAATTACCCAAAACAGTGGAAAATTCACACAAACTGATTTAGAGAGAGTCTGGAAAGGGAAATATCCTGTAGAAAGACACCACGCTTTGCTTGCGCTCATGTTGAGTTTCAAAATTGCTTATCGTGTCAAAGACAGCGAAACATACGTTGCTACTCAATTATTGCCAGAAAATCCACCAGATACATACAAAACACTCTTTGCGCCAGATACAGTTTTTACTTATTTTGAGTTTCACTATCCTAAGTTTATGCCCAAAGGACTATTGGCAAGACTGATTGTAGAGATGAATAAATCTATTCACCAAAATTTTCAGTGGCGTTATGGGGTGATATTGTCTATTCATGAGTGTTTGGTCGAGATTACAGAACATAGGTATGGTTCTACCAATAAGATTGCTATCCGCGCCACAGGCAAAGAACCATTGAAAGCATTGGCAGTTGTTTATCACACTGTTAGCGAAATACATGGGGAATTTCCTAATTTGCATTACGAAGAAATGATACCTTGCACTTGTGAGAAATGTAAAAAATCCAATGACCCTGAATTTTTCGAATATTCTATATTAAAAGATTTTTTACAAGATAGAGAACCTACCATACAGTGTCGCAAAAGTCGCAAAATGGTCAATGTTCAAGAGCTATTAGAAGGAAGGAAACAGTATGAAAATTATTTGCACCAAGAAGCCAAAAACTTGCTTTTGCTAATCGACGAAAACAAGATTCCTGAATTTTACCAAGAATTACACCGCTTGAACATTTCAGACTATAACATTTCGAGATTGAAAAATGAATTTATTCATGGAGTTACTTTCCAATATGCTGACCAGCTCAAAGTTTGGGTAGGAATGTATTTTAGTGAACGAAATGAAAGCAAAAAGCATCAAACTTTTTAAAAAGTTTGATGCTTTTTGCTTTTTTACAAATCCTTAAAAAATAAACCGCGTCGACAAGAAATTAGACTCGTTATGCTCTACAATATGGTTCAAAATTTCTTTGTTTTCTGCGTTTAGCTTGGTGGCGACCATCGTTCTGATGGAAAAGGCGCGCAAGGCATCAGTAACCGAAAGCGTGTTTTCTCCCGAATCTTTGCGCCCCGCAAAAGGGAAAGTATCAGGACCTCGCTGGCACTGAGCATTGATATTGACGCGACACACTTGGTTTACGAGTGGGTCTATCAGGCTGGCTATCTGCATCGGGTCAGTCCCAAAAATACTGAGTTGTTGCCCATGTTCGGATTCTATCATGTACTGGATTGGCTCCTCGATGTCCTCAAAGCTCGCTATCGGAATAACGGGACCAAACTGCTCTTCCACGTAGAGTTTCATGCCCTTTTTGACTGGGAAAACCACCGCAGGAAATACGAAAGAGTTAAACTTTTCACCACCACCTTCGTTCATCACCTGCGCGCCCTGCGCGACCGCATCTGCGATACATTCTGTCAGATAATCAGGCTTTTGCGGTTCAGGAAGCGGCGTAATTTGCACGCCTTTTTCCCAAGGCATTCCTATTTTGAGTTTGCTCACTTCTTCGCAGAAACGCTTGATAAAGAGGTCTTTGACTTTATTATGCACAAAAATCATTTTGAGTGCTGTACAACGCTGACCATTGAAAGAAAGCGTCCCCAGCATACATTCCTTTACCGTCATTTCTATATCTGCATTTTCCAAAATAATTGCTGCGTTCTTGGCATCTAAGCCCAGTACTGCCTTCAAACGATTGGATTTGGGGTGCGACTTTTTCAGCTTATCCGCCACCTTGCTTGAGCCTATCAGCGTCAGTACGTTGATATTTCCTGTGGCAATCATCGGACCCACTATCGTATTGCCTCTGCCGTACACCGTATTCACCACGCCTTTTGGAAAACATTGTTTGAATGCCTCCAAAAGTGGATAATGCAATAAAGTGCCATGTTTGGGGGGTTTGAAAAGCACCGTATTCCCCATGATGAGGGCAGGAATCAGGGTCGCAAAAGTTTCATTAAGTGGGTAGTTGAAGGGACCCATGCACAGCACCACGCCGAGCGGCGCACGCCTAATCTGCCCGATAATGCCTTGCTCGATGATGAAGCGCGAATGATTGCGGTCTAAATCCTTCAAAGCATCAATCGTGTCATAGTTGTACTGCACAGTGCGGTCAAATTCTTTTTCAGAATCAGCAAAAGATTTTCCGATTTCCCACATGAGCAGTTGCACGATTTCCTTCTTTTTCTCGGTCATCATGTTGGTAAATTTCTCCAAACAAGTGATTCTTTCGGGAACAGTCATCGTACTCCACTCGCCCCTGCCGTTGTTGTAAGCCTTGACCGCCGCATCTAAGGCTTCTAATGCCTCTACCTCGGTAGCAAGCGGATAGCTGCCAACCACTTTTTGTTCCAACCCATTTGCAGTCTGCACATAAACAGGTGAAAGTACGGTGTGTGTAGCCCCGTTCCAAGCGCGCATTTCGCCGTTTACCAAGTATTCTTTTTGGTGAAGCGGCTCTTTCAGCTTAAATTCTTCTGGAATCTGGTCTTCCGTAGGAAAAATTTGTTGTAGTTTTTCTTTTATAGACATAAATAAAAATTGTTTGTTTCTTAATATTATGCCTTAAAATTATGAAATTTTTAAACAAACATTCCTTTCATTTACAAAAATTAAAAAATCACTTTTTTCTCAGCAATTTCAAAAATACTAAAACACGCTTTTTGCCTGCTCTTTGAGGTTATACAAAGACATCATCACTTCGCCGTAAGCCCCTGCGGAACGCACAGCTATTAAGTCGCCGCGCTGCGTAATAGGTAGGCTAACGTCTTTCCCAAAAAAATCTGCGGACTCGCATATAGGACCTACTACCTCATAAGTTGCTGTTTCTGAGGAATTTGAAGTGATATTTTCTATTTTGTGGTATGCCTGATAAAGCGCAGGGCGAATCAGTATATTCATGCCTGCGTCCAAAATCGCAAATTGCTTATTTACCCCTTTTTTGATGTACAACACTTTGGAAATCAGCGAACCACACTGCGCGACGATAGAACGCCCAAGCTCAAAATGTACGCGTTGGTGCGGCTTTACTTGCAGATGCTGGTGAAAAATACCAAAATAATTTTCAAAATCTGTAATTTCCTCTTTGTCAGGCTCTTGGTAGTTAATTCCTAAACCGCCACCTACATTGATTTCCGTCAGGGGAATGCCTTTGCTCTCAAACCAGTCTTGGATTTCATTGATTCGAGTACAGAGATTCTTAAAATTATCCAAATTTTGGATTTGCGAACCAATGTGGAAATGAATCCCTATCAAGCGAATATGACTGCTCTTTTTTACCAAATCCACAATCGCGTCCAGCTCTATCCTATTGATTCCGAACTTGTTTTCGTCTTTACCTGTCGCAATATACTTGTGTGTGTTTGCCTCCACATTTGGATTGATACGAACAGCAATAAACGCGGTTTTGTCTATTTTTTTTGCCAGTTCGTTCAGCACCTCTATCTCTTGGGTAGATTCGCAGTTAAAACAAAAAATATCTTTTTCCAGCGCATTTATCATTTCCTTGTCAGACTTCCCCACACCCGCAAAAACAATATGTTTGCGGTCAAAACCCGTTTCTAACGCCTTCAACACCTCTCCACCACTTACACAGTCCGCGCCAAAGCCATAGCTGCTAATGACTTTTAGGAGTTGGTCATTGCTATTTGCCTTCATTGCATAATGCACGTGGAAATTGTAGCTGTCTGCCAAGCGTTTTACAGTGGCTAAGGTACGATTCAAAAGGTTCAAATCGTAGTAATAGAAAGGAGTTTCTATTTGCTTAAATCTTTCAATAATTTGATTATCAAACATATAAGATAATTAGAAATGTATAGTGATGAGTACAAAAAATGAAACCTCTCAAACTTCAATCGCTACAATTAAAGTTTAAGAGGCAGGAAATAAAATAAAGAACCAAGTGCAGGGCTTATTGTGCAGCTTCTTCTGGGTTCAATAAAATATTCTGTCTGTAAATAGCACGTAAACGCGTATTTCTGTCGCGAACAGACGGCTTTTCAAAAGCTGTTCTTGCACGTAGCTGTCTTAGTACACCTGTTTTCTCAAATTTCTTTTTGAATCTTTTTAAAGCCTTGTCAATAGATTCATTGTCTTTTATACTAATAACTATCATATTTTGAATGAGTAAGATTTTAAATTCCTGATTTTTAGATTTAGGACTGCAAAATTAGAAAAGTTTTATCAAAAAAGAAATTTCCTATTCAAATAATTTATAGAAAATTAAGGTAATACTCAAAAACTGTCATAAAACCCTTACTTTTGTTTGAATAAAAAAATAAATTTTGTGTTTTCATGGAAAAAGTAAAAGCAAAAAAACACTTAGGGCAACATTTTTTGAAGGAAATTTATATTGCCGAACGCATTGTGAGCTTACTTTCTTTGCATAAAGGTTATCAGAATGTATTGGAAATAGGCGCGGGCATGGGTGTACTCACTCAGTTTTTGCTCCAATCAGAGAAATATAAGACCTATATTATAGAAATAGACAAGGAATCTGTTGTGTACCTAAAAAATAACTTTATACTTGATAATGAGCAACTTATAGAAGGTGATTTTTTGAATTATGACCTTTCCCAGCTTTTCAGTGAGCCGTTTGCCATTATTGGCAACCTGCCTTACAATATTTCCTCTCCTATTTTTTTCAAAGTATTAGAAAATCGTGATAGGATTCCCGAAATGGTTTGTATGATACAAAAAGAGGTGGCAGACCGCATCGTAGCAAAGCATGGAAGCAAAACGTATGGTATTCTCAGTGTATTTTTACAGGCATTTTATGACATCAAATATGCGCTGACCGTCAGCGAAGGAGCTTTTAATCCGCCGCCCAAAGTTAAATCGGCAGTGATTACATTAAAAAGAAATGAACGAAGCAAGCTGGATTGTAATGAGAAACTATTTTTCCAAGTGGTGAAGGCGGGCTTTAACCAACGCAGAAAGATGCTTCGTAATCCACTGAAAATGTTTAATTTATCAAAAGAATTGCTGGAAATGGAGGTCTTTACCAAACGCCCAGAACAGCTTTCGGTAGAAGATTTCATAGCCCTGACCAAACTGATTGAAGCTGATATTTTAAGAAATCGTTAAAAAAAATGCAAAACCTTTTGGAATATCGAAAAACGTGCTTACCTTTGCAACACAATTTAGCAGAAAAGAAAATAAAAAGACTTTATGCAAAAATTGTAAAAGTTTATTAAATATTTGGGGATCATAGCTCAGCTGGTTCAGAGCATCTGCCTTACAAGCAGAGGGTCCAAGGTTCGAATCCTTGTGGTCCCACAGAATATAAAAAAACCGTTTTGGAATATCTCCAAAACGGTTTTTTGTTTTATGGTATTTTTCTTCCCTTTGCCTCATACATTAAAATCAATCCCAAATGATTAATTTCAATGAGTTAGTGAGCCTTTTTGTTATTTATTGTGTAGTTTTGAGAAAAAAATAAAGTATGCTAAAAAAATAAAACACTGGATACACATCAAACATCAATACAATGACAGAAATACTTTATGATGAAATCCCGTCTTTGGATTTGGCGGATTTCACCTCTGGCGACCCTCAAAAAAAAGCTAACTTTGTTCAAAAATTGGGGCAGGCTTGGCAGAATATTGGTTTTGTAGCTATCAAAAACCATGGACTAAGCGATAATCTTACCACAAGGCTTTATGATAATGTAAAGCAGTTTTTCTACATGGACGATTCGGTGAAAACCAAGTACGAAAACGCAGCATTGGCGGGGCAACGTGGCTATATCGGCAGGAATAAGGAACACGCCAAAGGGCGTACTACGGCAGATTTGAAGGAGTTTTATCATGTAGGGCAGACTGTTCCTGCGGGTGTGCAAATCATAGACACCTATCCTGACAATATTTTTCCCCAAGAAATTACGGACTTTGCGCCCTCGGCATTGGAGGCGTACAGCACACTGGAAAAGGCAGGTATCCAACTGCTCAAAGCGGTAGCTTTGTACTTAAACTTACCTGAAAACTATTTTGATGAAAAAGTAATTCATGGCAATAGCATTTTGCGCGCTATTCATTACTACCCCATTGAAAACCCAGAATCTTTGCCTCCTGACGCGGTGCGGGCGGCGGCACATGGCGACATCAACCTCATTACCTTGCTCATGGGCGCGAGCGCAGAAGGCTTGCAGGTATTGCGCCGCGACGACAAATGGATTCCGATTACGGCTCTGCCCGAACAGATTGTGGTCAATGTGGGTGATATGCTGGAAAGATTAACCAATAATATACTCAAATCTACGATTCATCGAGTGGTCAATCCGCCCAAAGACAAGCTGAAAACCTCACGCTTCTCCATCCCATTTTTCATGCACCCGCGCTCAGAGATGAGCCTCGCGTGTCTGCCCAACTGTGTTACACCCGAAAATCCAAAACACCATGACGATATTACCGCAGGGGAGTTTCTTACACAACGCTTGGCAGAAATTGGTTTGAAGAAAGTTTGAGAAAAATAACGTGAATAAACTTTTCTTTGTTTTTTAATCTTTGTTTTCAAAATCTTTGCTATATTTGAAAGGTTTAGATTCAAACAACATCATTTCAAGATAATTATGATAGAAATTATCCCTTCTTTGTATATTTTGGAAGGCAAATGCGTCAAAGGTGAAAATGACAATGAAACTATTTTTGACGAAAGTCCCTTGACCGTTGCCGAAAGATTTGAAGAACATGGTATGAAAAAACTGCATTTGGTCGATATAGATGGCGTAAATGCAGGCGCAGTGGTTAATTACCATCTGTTGGAAGTGATTTCTGAGCATACCAATATCGAAACAGATTTTGGGGGTGGTATTTATAGTGATGGAGATATTAGCAAATGCTTTGAATTTGGGGCTAAACGAGTGCATATCAGCAGTATGGCTGTCAAAGACAAAAAGTTCTTTGCTTCCTGTATCATCACTTATGGGCGTTCCAAAATGATATTGAGTGCTGACGTTATCAATGGTAAAATAGCCATTGACGGCAGGCATCACGACACGAATCTGGACATGATGGAGCATATCGATTATTTTTACAATCGAGGCTTGCTCTACCTCAAATGTGCAGATATTACCCGCGACGGTACGCTGGTGGGTCCCTATTTTGAGATGTATTCAGCTATTCTCAAGCAGTTCCCTGATATTCGCCTTTATGCAAGTGGTGGCGTGCGTAACATGGACGACATCAAGCAGTTAGAAGATATAGGAGTCTATGGAGTTATCATCAGAAAGGCTCTTTATGAAGGCAAAATTACGTTGAAAGACATAGAGAGTTTTATCACTCAGCCCGCTTAATTGCATTATATTAGTCTTTTTGATTTAAAACAAAAAAGAGTGTGTAAATATTAAGTTTACACACTCTTTTTACTTAAAACATCTTTACTACTATTCTCCCACTACCAGTACCTGCCCTATTTTCAATTTATGTTTATTACTTGCTATCTTATTCAGTTGTTTTAACTTCGTTACAGGAATCTCGTATTCATTGGCAATGCCCCAAAGCGTATCTCCTTGTTTGATAGTGTGTTGCTTTTTGCCATTTTTACTTTTTGCCTCAGACTTGCCTTTTACTTCTGCTTTTTTCTCCGCAAGAGTTTGCGTTTTCTTTGGCGTAATTTTATTGAGAAATTCTACTTTTGCCTGAATCACTTTGGGTTCGGTGGCACTAATTTTGGCACTTTCGCTGACCGCCAAATTGGTATTGGGGTGAATTTTCTCAGAGTCGAGTCCGTTCCATGCTTTCAAATCGGCTACCGTAATTCCATATTTTTTAGCAATCATATTTAGCGATTCGCCACGCTGAATTTTATGGTGTGTGGGCGTTGCTTTTCTCTTGCTTTCCTCAGCCTTATTTTCTTC
This sequence comes from Cytophagales bacterium, assembly GCA_013298985.1. Classification (GTDB taxonomy): domain Bacteria; phylum Bacteroidota; class Bacteroidia; order Cytophagales; family Thermoflexibacteraceae; genus Thermoflexibacter. Next base: position 1,937 of record JAAFJS010000193.1, on the reverse strand, counting down.
TGCTTTGCTTTCTATTTCACTATTGTCGATTCGTGCAGTTTGTTTTGCCTGATTGCCTTCTGTTTTGGCTTTTGCCACTGCTTCGTTTTGCGGTTGAGTTACAGCTTTTTTGGTTTTCTTATTAATCACCAAATTTTTGCCTGCATGAATCATATTGCCGCGAATATTGTTCCAAGTCCTCAGTTGGGCTGTAGTTACACCGTAGCGGCTGGCTATCATGCCCAGCGATTCGCCATGCTTAATTTTGTGGTAAATTTTATCTGTATTTTCCACATAATTAATTTTCTTAGCCACAAAGGTATTGTCGTTTGCTTTTGAGGTTGTCCCCAGAATATCCTCACGATTTTCCAAAAAATAATCTATTCGGTCAGCAGGAATTTTCAGGGCATAATTACGCATGGTATAGTGAATAAACCCCTTTTTCAATTCAGGATTTATCTCCATCAGGTCATCATAACAAACATTTATTTTCTTGGCAAAATCTCTCAAATTTACACTCTGATTCATATACACTACTTCTGAATCAATCGCATAGTCGGGTTGGTGCTGAATGAGGTTATGCTCCTCGGAGTAGGTCATAATGTAGGTAACTGCGGTAAAAATAGGGACGTAGTTACGAGTTTCGCGAGGCAAATAATTATAAATAGACCAAAAATCTTTATGCCCACCCGAACGGCGAATAGCCCTTGCTACTGCCCCAGGTCCACAATTATAAGAAGCCAACGCCAATTCCCAGTTGTTATCAAAGGATTCGTAAAGGAATTTAAGATACTTACAGGCGGCAATCGTCGCTTTTTCGGGGTCCATGCGTTCATCTACAAAATAGTTGGCATTAAGCCCAAACATCTTGCCCGTACCAGGCATAAACTGCCAAAGCCCCAGCGCACCCGCACGTGAAAGAGCCTTTGGATTCAAGGCAGATTCTACGATAGAAAGATATTTTAGTTGCTCAGGCATTCCAAATGCCTTCAAATGCTTTTCGAAAAGAGGGAAAAACAGTTGCTGCTTTGCCATGAGTTTCAGCGTGTAATTTCTGCGTTTGAGGGCATAGTAATCGATGTAGGTCTTGACCGTTTCATTGACTCGGAAAGCCATCTGTGTTTTTTCGCTGAGTAGATTCAGCCTTTGCGCTACCACACCATAATCCACTTCGGGAACGTAACCATAAGAAGCGTTTTGGTCATTGTACTGAACCACGTCCGAATTTGGCGAAAAAACCAAGTTGGGGTTGGTTTCCAAGTCCTTACAGATTTCGTCAGGCGCATCTGCAATAGAGATTTCCGAGCCAAATCCTGTTAGATTTTCTAAGGGATAAATGAAATCCAGGTAATTCCTGAACATCAAAGTACCTAACTCATAATTTCTTTTAATATCTAAGGAATCTGCGATTCGCTTTACTTTTTCGTACTCGTCAGTCGTTTGCCCTGCTGCACTGAATCCTGCCAACACAAAAAGACCGCTTGCGAAAATGTTTTTTATTTTTGATGACATGACATCTATCGCATTTTAAGTGATATAATCCTATTTATAATGATGTTTGGGTAAATTGAGTAGTTTTTTCAAACCCGATACAAGCAAAAAAATGGTCAGGAAAGCCTATAATCTGGCACAAATTCTCTTACAAATTTTGACGCAAACTGATAATTTTGCTAAAAATATCTTTCAAAAGTAATAAAATAAATTAGAATAATGCTAAAAAAACAAGAACTTTCTTGTAAAAATATTCTTTATTTGCTCATTAATAAGGTTTTAGCTACCTTTATACTTGCTTTTTTATTTGCCTTTTCACAAAAAAAGCAAGAATAGGGGTGTACGAAAGTTTGCAGTACCTCCTACTAAGCAGCCCTTCTAACCAAATTGGTAACATTGCTCCATTGCTTGCTCAGTTGTTTAGTTCTCAGATTCAGTATTTGTTGTCCTCCTTTCAAAGTCCAGCG
>JAAFJS010000194.1 GCA_013298985.1 Cytophagales bacterium | reverse complement strand
CACTGCTCACAACCTACGCGCACCCGTAGCAAGGATTTTGGGCTTAGGCTACCTGCTGGAAATGAAGGAGATAGCTTATGACGAAAAACTGGATATTGCCCAAAAGATAGCACAAAATACGCAACAGTTGGACGACATCATCAAAGACCTTAACTATATTTTTGAAATCAAACGCAAAGACCAACTGCCCCTCAGCTATCTGTCATTGCCTTCTATGATTGAAAAAGTAAAAGAATTATTGGAAAAAGAACTCCAAGACGCAGATGGAGAACTGTTAGTGGATTTTTCCAAAGCCCAATGCGTTCATGCTTTTTCGCCTTATGCAGATAGTGTTTTTTATAATCTCATCAATAATGCTATCAAATATCGCCACCCGCGTCGCCCACTTTTGATAGAAATTAGTGCCGAAAAAATAGAAAGCTATATTAGAGTTACCGTCCAAGACAATGGCACAGGCATCGATTTGGTGCTACATAGGGACAAAATTTTTAATCTCTACAAGCGGTTTCACCCAAACGTAGAAGGCAAAGGTATGGGGTTGTTTTTGGTAAAAACCCAGATAGAAAGTTTGGGAGGCAGGATAGAAGTGGAAAGTACACCACAGCAAGGCACAGCTTTTCATGTTTATTTTAAGGAAAGAGCCTACTGATAGACGTGTTATCGCAACCTCGCACTGATTTTTTGTGTTTTTATATTTGACAAAAAGAATAGTGTAACTTTTAGTTAAAAGGCTAAAGTAATGATTTGATTTTCAATTTCTTGAAACTCAGTATTCCACCAATTTAGGGAGATAAATATTTGCCTACTTTGAGAATATGCTTCACTATAAATCAGTGTTGTAGCAGAAGTAGCACTATACTCTTTCTTAGGTAAACATTCCTCCATGAGTTTAAAAAGTTTTCTTTTCAGTTTTCGTTCTTTTCTTGTATCAGCAAAGGATTGATTTTCAAATTCTTGCAAATCATCTAACAAATCTTCTAATTCTTCCAACATTTTAGTTCCTATCGCAAAGCGTTTATTTACCAAGCGTTCTCTATCATTCAACTCAATTACTTCAATGGTGGTTTTACCAAGTAGGGAATTATTTTTTGCATAAAAACGATATGCTTTTAAAGTTAGGTAATCTTTTGGATTATCTCTGACAGGGTGAATAATTGGTTCTATTTGCGTATTATGTTTCGATTTATGTCCATTACAACGCTTGCAAGAAGGCAATAGATTTTCCCAAACTACCACTAAATCAGGAAAAAGACTTTTTGGAAAAAAATGCTCAACTTCCATATATTTGCTTTCTTCATCAATCTTACATTCACAGTAACAGCACTTTGCAAAAGATAATTTCAATAAATCTCTTTTGATATATGCTTGTTTCCAAACGCTTTCTCCTGTTGTTTTATACTTTTGTGTCAGAGCCTCTACTACTTCATTTATAAGTTCGGGAGGCGCAGGAATAGCTTTTAATTGAATCATTTTTAGGCAGGAATAAGTGATGACATTTGCAGACGCAGGAGTTTTCGTTGGGTACTTTCTGGGTGCAAAATTTTATCTAATTCGTGGTAAGCGTGTTCGGCTTTCTCAAAATCATCTTCGTCCAATCCTTCATCAAATTGCTTCATCAAAGCTAAATAACTGTCCGACAAAGTTTTGTCTTCTAAGCCCATGAGTTCGCTTAGAATTTCCTCTATTGTCCAGCCTTTGAAAGTTTTGATTTGAGGTTGTTTGATAATTACGTGGTCTTTGATTTTTTCCAATAAAACGACATTGATGCTTTCCGCCGACTGGACAATAAGCGGACTATGTGCTGTAACAATAAATTGTGTATTAGGAAAATGATGACTAAGAAAAGCAATAATTTTGCGCTGCCAATCGGGGTGCAGGTGCAAATCAATCTCATCTACCAAAACGACCGCAGGCATTGTCAAGGGGTTTTCCTCATTGGGATAGCGTTCAAACATTCGCTTTACAAAGTCCAAGACCCAGGAAAGCATCGTTTGGTAGCCATATCCCAAGTCTTTTAAAGAAATCTCTCCATAATCCGTTTTGAAGCGAATGAAAGTGCGGAAAGGTGATTCTTGTTCTGTAAAAAATGTAATTTCCTGAACATCTGGCAATAAACCTGTGGTCAGCACTCTTTTTACTTTTTCTAACTGAATTTTCGCTTTTTCTACTTTTTGAGAAGTGAGGTGAAGCTGAATAAGCCAATCTTCTACATCTATTAATTCCTTTCCAAAAACCAAACTTTCCATTCCATGCGATTCCTCTGTTAAATTATTTTTGCCAATTTTTCTCGTAACACCATAAGCAAATTTTACAGGGATAAATTTTTCTCGTTCTTCTGCTTTTAATTTCAAAAACTTTCGTAAACTAAATTTCTCAGATTTAAAATAGCAATCTCTATTTAGACTACATCCATAGAATAATTCTATTTGTGAATACTCAAAAGTTCTGTATTCTTCATCATAATATTTCTCAATATTGGTAATATTTGACATATCTAAATCAGAAAGCTTCTCATGCAAGTTTAAATTAATCACATAATTATACCCTTCCGCATTTATTTGAGTAATAAAACTTGTTATGATTGACGTTAAAATCGTTGTTTTCCCTGTGTTATTATTTCCCAAAATCACCGTCCATTGGGCAGGTTTTTGTCCATTTTCAGAAAAGTCAATAGTTTGTTTTTCCTTAAAACATTTTACATTTTCTAAGGTAAGTGATTTAAAATAAGCGGCTTGTGGTGTTTCTTGTTTTTGAGTTTGATTCATGAGGCAAAAGTTTAGCGTCAAATTTAGGCAAATCTTTTGACAATAAAGCGTATCAAACTTTGAAAAAAGTCTGATACGCTATCTATAATTAAGGTCAAATTTACTCGCCTATCCCTAATCTATTCAAGACAAAAGCATACTCAAAGCCAAGTTCTTTGAGCCTGTCAAAGCGACCTGTTGCGCCGCCATGCCCCGATTTCATATTGGTTCTGAGCAGGACTACATTGTTATCCGTTTTCATGGCGCGCAGTTTTGCAACCCACTTGGTAGGCTCTTGGAAGCCCACTTGTGAGTCATTCAGACCGCCTGTCGCGAGAATATTTGGATAGTTTTTCTTGCCTATATTGTCATAAGGCGAATAAGTCATCATGTAATCATAAGCCTCTTTTTCGTTTGGATTGCCCCATTGCTCGTACTCTTGGGTAGTAAGCGGCAGTGAAGTATCTAACATGGTGTTGATTACGTCGACAAAAGGCACATAAGCCACTACGACTTTGAACAGTTCGGGACGCATATTCACGACTGCGCCCATGAGCAAGCCGCCCGCGCTACCGCCCATAATTGCCAATTTATCGGCACTGGTATATTTTTCTTTGACTAAGTGGTCTGCACACGCCACAAAGTCAATAAACGTATTTTTCTTTTTCATCAGTTTGCCATCGTCATACCACTGCTCGCCCATGTCGTTGCCGCCGCGTATGTGGGCAAGCGCATAAACAAATCCTCTGTTAATCAGGCTGTAAACATTCGAGTTAAAATTGGCATTGGTGGGTGAGCCGTAAGAACCATAAGAATACAGCAAAGTAGGGTTACTGCCATCTAATTTTAATCCTTTTTTATGCACTAAGGAAATTGGAACTTCCACACCGTCAGGCGATTTGGCAAAAATACGTTTCACTTCGTAGTCTTCTGGATTGAAGCCGCTTGGGATTTCCACTGTTTTTAGTAATTTGCTTTCACCAGAGCTAAGGTCATAATCGTAAGTCGAGGAAGGGCGATTCAGTGAAGTGTAAACATAGCGCAAAGTGGTTGCCTTGTATTCAGGATTTCCTTGTGAATAAACAGAATAAGTTGGTTCGGGGAAATTTATTTTTTTGATGGATTTATCTGCCAGTTTCATCAAGTGGATTTCTAATAAACCATTGGTTCTGAGTGAAATACCTAAATAATTTTCAAAAACGTCAATGCCTTGAATCCTTACTTTGGGGTCGTGAGGAATTACATCTTTCCACGTTTTTTTGTCCTCAAAGCCCTTCAAAGGTGCTTCCATCACTTTGTAGTTCTTATTGTCATTGTCTTTGTAAGTAATGAAAAACTTTTCTTTGTGATGTTCTACGCTGTATTGTACGTCTTTTTCTCTTGGATAGAACACTTTGAAAGTGCCATTAGGCTCATTGGCAGGGAGATAGCGCATTTCTGAGCTGGTAAAGCTACCCACATACATAAAAATAAAATCGTCTGTAATACTTTTGCCTACGCCAATACTAAACTGTTCATTTTTTTCCTCGAAAATGAGTTTGTCTGTTTTTACATCAGTGCCAAGCACGTGCTTATACAAGCGATACGAGCGCAAAGCGGCATTTGTAACCACATAAAATACGGTTTTATTGTCATTTGCCCACACAAAATTGCCAGAGGTTTTAGTAATCACATCAGGAAGTTCGGCATTGGTACTTAAATCCTTGAATTTCAAATCATATTCAGCGTAAGAACCTGTAAAATTGCTGGTGTAGGCAAGCATTTTGTTGTCTATACTTATATCATATCCTCCAAAAACAAATGACGGTTGCCCTTCTGCCATTTTGTTGCCGTCAATGAGGATTTCTTCTGTGGCAGTCAAATCGCCCTTTTTACGTGAAAAAACGCGGTACTGCTTGCCTGTTTCGGTGCGGCTAAAATAATGATACCCATTTTTGAAAGAAGGCACAGTGGAGTCGTCCTCTTTGATTCTGCCTTTCATTTCCTCATAGAGTTTGTTTTGCAAATCTTTGGAAGGATTCATCACCGTATCTGCGTAGGCATTTTCGGCTTCTAAGTATTTGATTACTTCTTGGTTATTCTTGTCTTTGAGCCAAAAATAATTGTCCACACGCTTGTAGCCATGCTCGGCAAACTCTTTGGCTTGCACTGCCGCCATGGGAGGCGCAGGATATTCATTCTGCATCTTGACGGGAATGGTTGGCATGGTAACTGCGGTTTGAGTTTGCTCTTTTTTAGCTTCTTGCCCACAAGCAAACAGGGTTGTGGCAAGGGCGATAGTTAAAATTTGATTAGTGTGTTTTTTCATGTTAAAAAAGGGTTAAGTTTTCAATAAATAACTTGCGAAGATAAAAAATGAAATGAGAATTGGGTGGCTGGACGTTAAATTTTTATTTGTTTGTCTTTAATTTTCACCCAAAAGGTGTATTTGTCCCTTGCCTACCCCAATAAAATAACTTTATATTTCTCCATCATTTGTAAAAGTAAAAAATATCGTACAAATTAGCATAAGGTCAGTTATTATTTTAAGTAAATCTCAAATAATAGGAATCTTAAATCCAAGCCCTTGTTGGATTTTTAGATGCTTAAAAATAGCCCATGCGTAGTATTTTTGCCCTTTGATGAGTCTTTTTAAGAAAAAAAAGGCAAGTTTAAGATAGCTCATTTGCCAAGGTTTGAGTGAATAGACATAATGGATTACATGAACTGTTTGCTCATTAGGGTTAGTAAAATTCAGGTTATAATTTTTTTCGCGAACAAATCTATCTAAAAACGAAGCAAAGCAATTGTAGGTTGTAGGTAATCTAAGATTGTTCCTTAACCAATAATCACCATAATACGCTTTGATAAGGTCTTGGTCGCCAAAATCATCAGTTTGTTTTACCACAGTTTCCCAAGTGGCAAATACCTTTTCCCCTAAGTTTGTATCAGGGGCAATGATTAGTAAGCCACTATTAAAAAGTTGCCAATGCTCAAACCCATTGAGGTCTCCACTACCCTTAGCCGCAGACAAATGAGGTAACTCAAATAAATGGTCAATGTTTTGGAAAACAAGCATATCGCTATCCATTAGGATAATTTTGGTAAACCTGACCAGTTCAAATGCTTGTAATTTTTCAAACGTATTTGCCCAGCGTTTTTGAGGTATTCTTGCGACTATTTCTAAAGGTGGAGTAAATTTGGGGAGGATTCTTTGTACATTGATTTGGCTTTCTTGTAGTTTTTTTTCTACTTCTAAAGAGATATTAGGGGTTAATAATGCCAGCAAAGGGTATTTAGCGTGTACCTTTACCAAAGAATGATTGAGAGCTAAAACACCCTGCAAGTAATTGTCAGAAGATAATAAGGTAACAAAACAATTCATCATATTGATATTTTGATGCTGATACTAATTGCTATGAAAACTGCCCTATAAAACTAACAAATAATCTTGAATTCTGCTTTTAAGCCTAAAAATTGCCCAAACTTATCGGCTTCATTACTTATTTTTTCAACATCAAAGAAGGAGGGAAAAGTTTTAATTTTTTTATAACTCTTTAATTATCAACAGATTTTTTTTAGTGGGGGTACTGATAACCGCAAAGTTGGATTACAAACCACAGTGGAATTGTCCTCAAAAAATAAGGGCGAGATTACAAATTCCGCCCAGCAACATATTTTTTAACTGACATTCAGCTTTTTAGCCAAAATAATCGCCCGCAATAATTTTATTTTAGGCTCTCTTTTGTTCTCAACCAATTTAGGGAGAGCTTTATTTTTGTGTTTCATAAATTAAAAAATTTATGAGCAAATTTCGCCTATTCCGTTGCATTCAGTTATTTTCATTTGGGTAGGAAAAATTAACTGCAAACGCCTCTATACATACAGGCTAAAATTTGTAACCCTTTTGCTACAATCTATACCTGCCCAATAGGAAAAACCTCAATATTTCACAAAACTTTGAAATTTTCCTATCTTTGAATCAATCACTCACCATTTTACGCAACGACATCTTATTTGATGTATGTTGCTGCTTATCAGTAGTTTTTTTGCATATCTACAATTTTTATACTCTTCTTTTTTATGGGGATTGAAATTTCCACAACATTTTTGGAAAGTCAGTAAAAGCCTACTAACTTTGGTATGAGGTAGATAAAATAAAGAGCAATAAAATAAAAAGTATGGAAAAAGAAAAAATCACAGCACTTTTTGAACGCTTTGAGAACGCTTGCTATCTCTACGAAGGTGTCGAGTGCTGGAGTGCCAGAGAAATGCAAGAAATATTAGGTTACGCAAAGTGGGATAACTTTGTCAATGTAATAGAAAAAGCAAAAAAAGCCTGTGAAAATGCAGGAGAGGTTATCTCTAATCATTTTGCTGATATCGGGAAAATGATAGAGTTAGGCAAAGGTGGCGTGAGAGAAGTGGGAGATTTTGCCCTTACACGTTATGCTTGCTATTTGCTTGCTCAAAACGGCGACCCCAGCAAAGAGGCGGTTGCTTTTGCTCAGACTTATTTTGCAGTCCAAACCCGCAAGCAAGAAATCATAGAACAAAGATTACTCGATATTGCCAGAGTATCTACCAGAGAAAAACTCTCCAAGTCCGAAAAGAAACTATCAGGACTCATCTATGAAAGAGGCGTAAATGAAGCAAGTTTTGCACTAATTCGCTCCAAAGGAGACCAAGCATTTTTTGGTGGATTCAGTACCCAAGATATGAAGCATAAACTCAAAGTATCAGAAAGCAGACCCTTAGCAGACTTCTTGCCTACACTTACACTCAAAGCAAAAGACTTTGCTACTGAACTAACCAGCCACAATGTCGTAGAAAAAGACCTAAAAGGAGAAAAACTCATTTCTGAAGAACACATAGAAAATAATAAAGCAGTACGCAAAATGCTGTTAGAGAGAGGTGTAAAGCCAGAACAATTACCACCTTCCGAAGATATTAACAAGGTAAAACGGCGATTGGAGAGCGAAGAAAAGAAACTATTGAAAGAAGTAAAAAAAATACAAAAAGGCAATAAGAAAGATAAAAATGATTAAAAAAATTAGATTATTTACCGTTTACCCTTTTCCAAGTCATAAATGCAGTAATTGATAAGATTAGAATTCTCAGAATTTCTCTATCTTTGACTCATCACTCACCATTTTAACATTCATCAAATATGAAGCAACATCTTACCTTATGTATTTTGCTGTTTATCAGCAGTTTATCTTTTGCACAACAGAAAAGCAGCACCGCGCTTACTTACGACCAAAAGCTCTACGAAGGCATGGTTTGGCGCGAACTTGGTCCTTTTCGTGGCGGTCGTTCGGGTACGGTTACGGGCGTGCGCGGCAAACCCAATTTGTACTACTTTGGCGGCGTAGGCGGGGGCGTGTGGCGCACCCAAGACGCAGGGCAAACATGGGAAAATATCTCCGATAGCTACTTTGGCGGCACTATTGGCTCGGTGGCGGTAGCAGAAAGCGACCCCAATGTGATTTATGTGGGCGAAGGAGAGCAAACTTTGCGAAACAATACCGCTTCGGGCTGGGGCGTGTGGAAATCTACGGACGCAGGAACAACTTGGAAGCACATTGGCTTGACCGATTCTAAGCACATTTCACGCATTCGTATTCACCCCAAAAATCCTGATATTGTGTATGTTGCCGCTTTGGGAAACCTATGGAAACCCAATGAAATGCGTGGCATTTTTCGCAGCGTGGACGGGGGACAAACTTGGAAAAAAATCCTCTATATCAACGACCAAGCTGGCATTGCCGACCTTATTCTCGACCCGAACAACCCGCGCATTATGTATGCAAGTACGTGGAACATGAAGCGCAACGGCTACCGCATGGATAGCGGTGGCCCCGATTCTAAGCTGTGGAAAAGCACTGACGGCGGCGAAACTTGGGAAAATCTCTCAGACAAACAAGGTATGCCCAAGGGAATCAATGGCATTATTGGCGTTACAGTTTCTCCCAAAAACTCTCAAAAAATATGGGCAATCATAGAAAATAAAGACGAAGGCGGCGTGTATCGCTCAGACGATGGCGGAAAAACTTGGACAAGGTTGAGCCAGCAGCGTGCGCTTTTGCAACGTGCGTGGTACTACTGCCGCATTTATGCTGATACGCAAAACGAAGATTTGGTGTATGTGATGAACGTGAGTTATGGCGTTTCCAAAGACGGTGGTAAGACTTTCGAACTCAAAGATGCACCACATGGCGACCACCACGACTTGTGGATTGACCCCGAAAATAACCAGCGCATGGCGATTGCAGATGACGGAGGTGGGCAAATTTCTAATGATGGTGGCAATAGCTGGACAACTTATCACAATCAGCCTACTGCCCAGTTTTATCGCGTGAGTGTGGATAACCATTTTCCTTACCGCATTTATGGCGCACAGCAAGATAATACAAGTGTGAGGATTTCGCACCGCACCGCAGGCAGTGTGGTTACGCCCAAAGACTGGACGGCACTTTCCATTGGCGAAAGCGCGCACCTTGCACCCGACCCACAGAATCCAGAAATTATCTATGGCAGTGATTATAAGGGATATATGTCCATGCAAAACTTGGCAACAGGACAGGAACGCTCTACCAATGTTTACCCCGACCTCCCCGCAGGTTCGGGCGCGGAAGTGATGAAATACCGCTTCAATTGGAATTATCCTGTGTTTTTTAGCCCTCACAATCCCAAAAAACTCTATGCAGGGTCTAACCACTTGCACGTAACCTACAATGGGGGCGAAAGCTGGGAAACCATCAGTCCAGATTTATCGAGAAATGAGCCAGAAACTATCAAATCTTCGGGGGGACCTATCACGCAGGATAACACAGGCGCAGAATACTACGCCAATATTTTTGCGGCTACCGAATCGCCCTACACCGAAGGCGAAATTTGGACAGGCTCTGACGATGGCTTGGTTCACGTTACCACTGACGGAGGAAAAAATTGGAAAAATGTTACACCGCCTATGTCGCCTAAGTACAACATGATGAACGCAATAGACGTAAATCCTTTTGTAAAAGGAGGCGCGTATATTGCCGCAACTTCTTACAAATTTGGCGATTATACGCCTTACATTTATAAAACTTTGGATTACGGCAAAACTTGGTCGCTCATCACCAAGAACATTCCCGCAGAGGAGTTCGTGCGCGTGGTGCGTGCAGACCCCAAGCGCAAGGGGCTACTCTACGCAGGAACGGAAAAGGGCGTTTGGGTGTCTTTTGACGATGGCGAAAGCTGGTCGAAACTGCAACTGAACTTGCCTCCTGTGCCTATCCACGACTTGGCAGTGAAAAACGACAACCTGATTGCGGCTACACATGGGCGCAGTTTTTGGCTCATAGACGACCTCACTCCCCTGCACCAGTTGAGCAAGGAAATGACGACCCAAGACGTGCTATTGTTCAAACCTATGCCTTCGTACCGAATGGTGGGTAGCGATAACAGAGAAAATCCAAAATTAGAAGGACAAAACCACCCTAACGGCGTGATGATTCATTATTTCGTCAAAAATATAGATGAAAAAGCAGAAGTAAAACTTGAAATTTTGGAAATGGGCGGCACAGTCATTCGCACTTTTAGCAACAAGGCAAAGGAGAAAATTGACCAAATCACTGTGAAAGCAGGTGGCAACCGCTTCGTGTGGAATATGCGCTACCAAGGCTACAAAACCTTCCAAGGCATGGTTTATTATGGTTCGCCAAATTTAGGAGCTAAGGCAGTGCCAGGGAAATACCAGGCAAAACTGACTGTAAACGGCAAATCGCTGACCCAAGAGTTTGAAATACTGAAAGACCCAAGAATTAATACAAGTCAGGAGGATTTTCAGGCACAATTTGATTTTTTAATGAAAGTGAGAAACAAAGTTTCTGAAGCAAACGAAGGCATTATCAACCTCCGCAAAATCAAAACAGATTTGACCTATTTAAAAAATAAAGTGGGCGAAGACGCTAAAAATAAAGACATTAGCGATGCTATCAAAAAGTTTGAGGAGGAATTGGGCGTGATAGAAAACAACATTCACCAAACCAAAAATAGCAGCGTGCAAGACCCACTTAACTACGGTATTAAGCTGAACAATCGCCTTGCCCACCTCATGGTAGAACAAGCACAGGGCGACTTCCGCCCCACCAAACAGGGCGAAGAAGTACGCGAAAAACTCAGTAAAATGGTAGATGAGGAACTCCAAAAATTGCGTAACTGCATAGACGGTAATCTCCAAAAAATCAATCAGATGGCAAAAGACAAAGGCGTGCTTTTTGTGAATTAGAAAAAAGTTTCAGCCCTGATAGGTTTCAAAAACCTGTCAGGGCTTAATGGTTAAAATTCATTATATTTGCTTTTAAACAGATTTTATACAAACAAAGTATTAATTATTAAAACTCTGATTATTAAATAATTACACAATTTATAGTTCCTAATTTCAATCTCCATGAAAAAAATACTTGCATTATTATTCCTCTTTGCACTTGCTTGGGAAAGTAAGGGGCAATGTGAAGAGCAAGCACAAGGCAACTTCCGCCCCACCAAGCAGGGCGAAGAAGTGCGCGAAAAACTCAGCAAAATAGTAGATGAGGAACTCCAAAAATTGCATAACTAAAATGTATCAATCTGCTATCCCAATTACTTACTCACTAACTTCACTGTCCCTAATAATCCAGACTCGACCAAACTCACCTCTGCCCAAGGCTTCATCCATGCGTTTTGTCCTTTGAGTATATTGGATTTGGTACGCTTGTAGGGAGCAGGTACTTTTGCATCTCCTACCAATCTGTTATTCAGCACATTAGCAACTTCGACTATCAAATAATTTTTGCCTATTTTTAGATAAGGCGTTACTTCATAGCTGTAAGGGAAAAAACACCTTTGTCCTAAATGCTGTCCGTTGAGCCATACATCTGCAATTTCTCTGACCTTGCCCAAGTCCAAGAAAATGTGCTTGTCTTGGCGAATGTCATCTGCTGAAACCTCAAAAGTTTTGTGGTAGGCTGCTACCCCCGAAAAATAATGAATCGAGGTATCTGCGGCATTTGTCCAAGAAGTAAGCGCAGGGAAAATCGTGCGTGTAGGTA
>JAAFJS010000192.1 GCA_013298985.1 Cytophagales bacterium | reverse complement strand
ACTCAAAAAACCACTGCTCTCCAGCAATGGTTTTTTGGTTTAGTGCAGAAAACTCCGCCAAAGTTTCCGCTTTCCGCTTACATTTTGTTACTTTGCCAAAATTTTAAAAAGAAACAAACATGAATATCGGATATAATCCTGAAAATATCAGTCAAATAAAGCAAGCCGCTGCCCATGCAGGTTTTTCATTTGTGCTTAATGACCAGCAAGAGCAAGACGAGCAAAGCGCGTATTTTTATTTTGTAGGGAAAAATGATGGAAAAGAAGTAATTTTTGATACTTTTCTCTACACCCTGCGCGCAGAGTACGAACTCCAACTGTACGAATTGGCAGAATCACGCCTACAAGAAAAATTCCCCAACCTCAAAAATGTGGAGGAAGCTACCGAAGACCAGCTCAATTATCTGGATATGATTGTAGATGAAATAGAGGAAGCTGACGAAATCAGCGTGGTCGAGTTTATCAATGTAGATGAAGCCGTTGAGTTTGGCGTAGCGATTGACGTTTGCCTACACGTAGATGAAATTACACCTGCCATTATCGAGAAGTTTGTTACCGATTTTAATGCAGACAAGCTGGAGTTGGACGAAGAAGAATATTCATTTAGCCCTTTCCCCGAAAAAGGAGAGTAAAGCAGAAAATTAGTTTTTTACCGTTAATGGACAATCTAAAAAAATGAAAAAGCGCATTTTATTTTTATTCATTCCCTTCACACTTTTACTTTTGGGACTGACTTCGGTAGAAACCAAAGACACGCAAATAGACATGACTGCCTACCTAAACCGCTTAAAAAGAGAGGTTTGGGTAGATTCAGTTTTCAATACTTTTTCTGAAGATGACAAAGTTGCCCAGCTTTTTATGCTCGCCGTTGAGCCTTCGGGCAACCCCAAAGTGGGCGACGAAATTTCAGCACTCATCAAAAAGCACAAAGTGGGTGGCTTAGTCTTTTTCAAAGGAACGCCCAGCGAGCAAGCACAGCTTACCAATCGCTTCCAAGCGGAACTCAATGTTCCCGCGCTGGTTGCCATTGACGGCGAATGGGGCTTAGGAATGAGGCTGGACAGCACCATTAGTTTTCCGTACCAAATGGCACTGGGCGCAGTCCAAGACGACAATTTGATTTACGAAATGGGCTTTGAGATGGGGCGAGAGTGCAAAAGGATAGGAATTCATGTCAATTTTGCGCCTGTGGCAGACGTAAACAACAATGCAAAAAACCCTGTCATCAACTACCGTTCTTTTGGCGAAGATAAAATAAAAGTTGCCACCAAAGCCTACGCCTATATGCGCGGAATGCAAGATATAGGTTTGATAACCAGTGCCAAACACTTCCCTGGGCATGGAGATACGGACGTGGATTCACACTACGGATTGCCTGTGATTAAACATAGCATAGAACGCCTTGACGACATAGAGCTTTATCCATTCAAAGAATTGATAAACAAGGGATTAAATGGGGTGATGGTTGCCCACATGAGTATTCCCGCCTTAGACAATACGCCTAACTTACCCACTACACTTTCTAAGCCTGTGATAACCAATTTATTACGAGAAAAATTAGGATTTAAAGGTTTGATTTTTACAGACGCAATGCGAATGAAAGGCGTTACAGCATATCACCCCGTTGGTGATGCAGAAATCAAGGCGTTGCTGGCTGGAATTGACCTTATTGAGCTTTCTGAGAATACTTCCAAAGCCATCGAAGCCATCAAAGAAGCCGTCAAAAAAGGTATAATAACACAAGCTACTATTGATGCCAAATGCAGAAAAGTGCTGACTGCCAAGTACGATTTGGGCTTTGCCAACTTCCAAAAAGTAGATTTACAAAATCTCATTGCTGACCTCAATACCGAGCCAGCCAAAGCACTTAACCGCAAACTTTCTGCGGCAACCTTGACTTTGCTCAAAAACAAACAAAATTTACTGCCTCTGAGAAATACTGAAAAACAGAAAATCGCAGTGATAGGCGTGGGAGCAAGCGGAAAAACGAAGTTTCAAACCCAAATTAACTCATTTGCAAAAGCAGAATATTTTTCTCTGCCCATCACCGCCAATGCAAAGGAAATCAAAAAGATAAGCAGTCAGTTGAAAAAGTTTGATGTAGTGATAGTTGCCCTCCACGATACGCAAAAACGCCCCAACAACAAGGTCGAATATACAAACGATTTGATAAATTTCGTGGGCGAGTTGGCAAAAAATCCAAACGCAATCATTAGTGTTTTCAAAAACCCATATACACTGGCAAAGTTTAAAGGCATAGACGCTGCGGGACAGTTACTAATGCTCTATTATGATTCTGAAATTGTCCAAGAAGTTGCCGCAGACTTTATTTTTGGAAAAAGCTACGCTTCAGGTAAAATGCCCGTTACGGTTGGGAGTTTCAAAGCAGGTGATGGGATAGAGGTGAAATAGGAAGTGATGAATTGGTGTAATTTACTAATAATCAATTTTTTAAATAACAATTCATGCACGAACTTCAAGAACTGCTGAAACTGCTAAAAATAGAACAGGAGGAAGATTTTAAAAATTACCAGCAATATATCCTGCAAACTCCTCTGAATGAACGCCGTAAGCAGGGATTTTGTTGGTATCCTGTCAAACTAAATTATTCAGAAATTGGTACGGGCGAAGCAGTTTATATCAGTGTAGAACGCACCGCTTTCATGGGAGAATCTCATGCCTTTTCGGTGGGTAGTATGGTTTCGTTTTTTTGTAATACAGAGGAGAAAAATGCACAAAATACCAGTGTAAGTGGCGTAATATCGGCTATTTGGCAAAATACTATGAAAATTGCCTTGCATACTGACGAACTTCCTGAATGGGTAGATGATGGCAAACTTGGCATTGATATTTTGTTTGACAATGTGAGCTATCGCGAAATGGAATACGCACTCAATCAGGTCATTAAATCAGAGAAAGGGCGTATTTTCCAGCTCAAAGAAATTCTGCTTGGTGAAAAACCTGCCAATTTCAAGCCATTGAAATTTGAAATTAATTTGCCTCAACTCAATGATTCTCAAAATCAGGCAGTTAGAAATATACTTTCCGCCCAAGATGTTGCCATTATTCATGGTCCCCCAGGTACAGGCAAAACGACAACGCTGGTACAAGCAATCAAACTGGTATTGAAAAATCAAGAAAATGGACTGCCACTACTGGTTACTGCGCCCAGCAACAATGCGGTAGATTTGCTGACCGAAAAATTGGCTTTGCAAGGTATCAAAGTGGTGAGAATAGGCAATCCCGCCCGCGTAACAGAAGAAGTACAGGCACATACACTTGATAATCAGATAAATAACCATTCACTTTTCAAAGATTTAAAAAAATATCGCAAAGACGCTGAAAATTTCAGGCAAATAGCAAAGAAGTACAAGCGAAACTTTGGCGCAGACGAGCGCGAACAGAGGCGTTTGCTTTTTGCGGAGGCAAAAAAATTGCTCAAAGAAGCAAGTGATTTAGAAAAATACATCACCAAAGATGTTTTTCAGAAAGCAGAAGTCATTACAGCAACTTTGGTAGGCTCTGCAAATCAGGCACTTAGAGAGATGCAATTTGGCACTGTTTTCATTGATGAGGCGGCACAGGCATTAGAACCAGCGACTTGGATTCCTATTTTGAAAGCAGACAAAGTAGTGTTAGCGGGCGACCATTGGCAACTTCCCCCCACCGTCAAATCTATGGAAGCAAGTCGGAGAGGATTAGGGAAAACACTATTTGAAAAGTGTATTTTGAGGCATCAGCAATCAGCCCAGCCCGTAGATGTGATGCTCAGGACGCAGTACCGCATGAATGAAGCTATTATGCAGTTTTCTAATGAGCAATTCTATGAAAACCAACTATTTGCAAACGAACGTGTAAAAAAATGGCAGATAAGCGAGGGCATCGCGCCCATAGAATTTGTAGATACAGCAGGTTGCGGTTTTGAGGAAACACTACACGCAGGCACTGGTAGTACGGCAAATCCAGAGGAGGCAAGGCTATTATTCAGACATTTGGAAAGCGTCTTGGAACAAATCGGAACGGTCAGTTTCCCAACCGAAGCCGCACCTCTTTCTATTGGCATCATTTCGCCGTACAAGGCGCAGGTGCATCTGCTCAAAGATGGATTGGCGGAATTGAAGAAAACAGCCATTTTTCAGCAATTATCTGCCATGCTGGAAGTAGAAGTGAATACGATTGATAGCTTTCAGGGGCAGGAGCGCGACATTATCTACATTAGCTTGGTGAGGAGTAATGAAAATGGCGAAATTGGTTTTTTGAAAGACACGCGCCGCACCAATGTTGCGATGACGCGCGCAAGGAAAAAGTTAGTCGTCATTGGCGACAGCGCAACACTGGCAAGTTTCCCTTTTTATAGTCATTTTCTGAATTATATCGAGAAAATAGGGGCTTACAAAACCGCTTGGGAATGGAGTGAGTAGTGATTTGAATTATCTATCAAAAAACACTTTTTTGAAAAGTCTAAACATACTTTCCAAAATATTTTCAATTAAAAACAAGTTGTTCTTGAAATAAATAAATAGATTTGACTCATTCAGTTTACCTACCTCTTCAGAAAATTCTTAATTTAATGATAAATGAAATTGTATTTCAAACGATATTTTCTTCTTTTATTTTTGTATCTTCTTCATAATCAGTCTTTTGCGGGTGATTTGAAGCCTGTGGTTATCAAAGATGGGGCAGAGAATCAGAGTATCGTAAAAGCTGGCGATATACAAGTTTTATATACTTCTGAAAATGAGCAACTTACTTTTGAGCAAGTCGTAAAAGCAGACTTTGAGGCAAGGTTTATGGAGTATGACAAAGAAAAAAGTTTATTCCCCGAAGGGAATGTAGTTTGGGTGCGCTTTGCCCTTACCAACCAGAGTAAGTCCGCGCATTGGCTGATTGATTTGGGAACGCAGTACGATTCGGCGAATTTGTATATCATTGATAACCAGCAAGTAATAAGGCAATACACAGAAGGCTCTTTATTGCCTATCACAAATAGAGTGAAATATTACGGTTTTTTTTCTTATCTGCCCTTAGATATAGCCCCAACTACTACGCAGAGGTATTATTTGCGCTTACAGATTTACAAACCAATTTCCATACAGAATAGAGCCACTCTCAAATTTGCCAATAATATTGTCATTCAGCACGAACCTACGGTTGCCAGCGACCAAGAGCAGCGAAAGTATTTTGGAAGTGCTTTTGTTGCGATTTACTTGATTATGGCGTTTTATACTTTTATGCTTTTCTTGCATTTTCGCGATAAGAGCTACCTGTTTTTTGCGCTCCTACTTTTTTCTTCCGCACTCACCAGCCTTCTTCCCTTAGATGGTCTGACTATGATTTTGGGAATCAATAGGGTACAACAGAGTTATTTTTATTTTACGCTTGTTATCCTGCCTTGGTTCTTTTTGCTGTTATTTACTCGTTATTATCTGCGTTTACGCTTATATACGCCCATTTGGGATAAGATTGTGCTTGGGCTGCTGGGCTTGATAGGTTTTTATTATCTGATGGCTTTGTTTAATGTCTGGATAGTAACATTGACCATTATCATTAGCTTACTCACTATTTTTGTAACTTTTGTGGTTGGAGTTGTGGTTTCTGCCAAAGGGTACAGACCTGCCAAATATTTCCTTTTAGCTAATATTTTTTATTTGGCAGGCAGGCTGGTGGGGACACTGGCAGTTTTTTATGTGATTAACTCCAAATTTCTCATGCTCAATGCCAGCACGATAGGTGGTATTTTCCAGATATTTTTGTTTGCGGTTGGCTTGCTTTATCGGCTGGAAGAAATGCGAAAAGAAATAGAAGCGGGCAAAGAGGAAAAACAAAAAATGATAGAAACAGAAAAGGAACGATTGGAGATTGAGGTGAAAGCGCGCACTTTGGAAATAGAACATCAAAAAAGAACGCTTAATATCAAAAATGAGGAGTTATTGGCAAGTGAAGAAGAACTGCGCCAAAATATGGAAGAATTAGAAACTAATCAGGAAATCATTAAATACCAACGCGATAACTTAGAAAAAACTTTAGAAGAACTCGAAAGCAAAAACCTAAGAATTACAGACAGTATTCGCTATGCCAAGCGGATTCAGAACGCTATCCTGCCCAATGAAACCGAATTAGAAAAACATTTTCAAGATTATTTTGTCATTTTTAAACCCAAAGATGTGGTTAGTGGTGATTTTTATTGGTTTGAGGAAGTGCAAAACAAGAAGTTTATTGCCGTAGTAGATTGCACTGGGCATGGCGTACCAGGTGCGTTTATGAGCATGATTGGTAATACTTTGCTCAATGAGATTATCAATAACAACCATGTTTTTGCGCCCAATCAGATTTTGGAACTCCTCCATCTGGGCATCATGGGCGCGCTAAACCAACAGCAAAATGACTATATGCAGGACGGAATGGACATTGCCCTTTGCTGCATAGAACCTCAAAACGAAACTGAATTTTTAGTAACTTTTAGCGGTGCGCGAAGACCTGTCTTTTATTTTTCAAAAGGCGATTTAGTGGAAATTTCAGGGGACAAAAAATCCATTGGGCAGGGAAAAAATGAAACCGTATTCCAGCAACACTCCTTCTCGCTTTGCAAAGGAGATACTATTTACCTCAAAACTGATGGTACCAAGGACATCATTAGCCCCAATAATATTAGATTTGGGAGTAACCGATTCAGGGAAATCATCAAAAAAAGTTCTTTTCTGCCTTTGAACGCACAGAAAGAACTCATTGTAACACAAATTACTGATTTCCAAGGCAATGCAGAGCAACGCGACGATATTCTCATTATTGGCATAAAGCTGTGAGTTTTTTTATAGTCTTGCAGTTACTAAGTCCTTGTCCAAGAAGGATTTAATATCATAAATAATCGTTTTCGCGTGTTTTAATTTTTGGAAATCTATATTTTTAAACTCCTTGTGCGCGACCGCCAGCACGATAGCACTGTACTGTTTATCAGGCTCTTGGATTAAATCTACCCCATATTCGTGCCTTACTTCCTCCGCCCCAGCCCATGGGTCATAAATCTCCACCTTAGCACCAAAATCTTGTAATTCAGAAATCACATCTATCACTTTGGAATTGCGAATATCAGGACAGTTTTCCTTAAAAGTAATGCCAAGTACCAAAATAGGTGCATTTTTGATACTCATTTCTTGTTGAATCATCAGTTTTACGATTTTGTTGGCTATAAAAATACCCATGTCGTCATTGATTCTGCGCCCCGCCAAAATCACCTGCGAGTGATAACCCAAACTTTGCGCCTTGTGCGTGAGGTAGTAAGGGTCGACCCCAATGCAATGCCCGCCTACCAGCCCAGGGCTAAACGGTAGAAAATTCCACTTGGTGCGCGCCGCCTCCAAGACCTGACTCGTATCTAAGCCCATGCGGTCAAAAATCAACGCCAATTCATTCACAAAGGCAATATTGATGTCGCGTTGGGCATTTTCAATCACTTTTGCCGCCTCTGCTACCTTGATAGACGGAGCCAAATGCGTGCCTGCGGTAATAATAGATTGATATAAGTCATTGATTTTAAGCGCAATCTCAGGCGTGCTACCACTAACTACTTTTTTAATTTTGGGCAGATTGTGCTGCTTGTCGCCAGGATTGATGCGTTCGGGAGAATAGCCACAGAAAAAATCATGGTTAAATTTTAGCCCACTATACTTTTCCAAAATTGGTACGCAATCTTCCTCCGTACAGCCAGGGTAAACCGTAGATTCATAAATCACGATGTCGTTCTTTTTCAGCACTTTGCCTACCGTTTCGCTTGCTTTGATAAGCGGCGTAAGGTCAGGTTTTTTTGCCTTGTCCACAGGCGTAGGCACAGTTACAATAAAAACAGTTGCCTGCTTCAAATCTTCGGCTTTATCGCTGAAAGTCAGTGTTTTAGAAAGTATTAATTCTTCGGTAGAAACCTCTAAGGTGCTGTCTTTGCCTTGTTTGAGTTCCTCTATTCTTTCTTTTTTGATGTCAAAACCAATGACACTGTACTTTTTGCCAAATTCTACCGCTAAGGGCAGACCTACATACCCAAGTCCTATGATTGCTATTGTCATTTTTGATTGTTAATTCCTTATTTTTTATGATTAATTATATTTGTCCAAATACCATTCCACTGTTTTCAAAATGCCTGATTCGAAGTTTTCTTCTGCCTGCCAGCCAAGCTCTGTTTCTATTTTGCTCGCATCAATCGCATAGCGGCGGTCATGCCCTGGGCGGTCTTTCACAAAGGTCATCAAAGACTTATAAGATTGATTATTCAATGGTTTTTTCTTATCCAAAATTTCGCATATCCTATTGACAATGTAGAGGTTATTGCGTTCGTTCCTTCCGCCAATATTATAGGTTTCACCTGTTTTTCCTGTGTGATACACCAAATCTATACCTTTACAGTGGTCAAGTACATAGAGCCAATCTCGCACATTTAGCCCATCTCCATAAATAGGAATGGCTTGCTTGCCCAATGCCTTGCGAATAATGACAGGAATGAGCTTTTCATCATGCTGTTTCCCGCCGTAATTGTTTGAGCAGTTGGTAGTTACGACATTCATACCGTAAGTATGGAAATAACTACGCACTATCATGTCGCTTGATGCTTTGGACGCGCTGTAAGGGCTATTGGGGCTGTAAGGGGTTGATTCTGTGAATAGTCCTGCTGCGCCCAGCGTTCCATACACCTCATCTGTCGAGATGTGGTGAAAACGGCACTGCTCATAGCCCTTTTTATACTCAAAAGGTGCTGATAACCAATAGTTTCGGGCTACATCTAAGAGTGTAAACGTGCCATACACATTGGTTTGAATGAAGGCATCTGGTCGGGCTATCGAGTTATCTACATGAGATTCGGCGGCAAAGTGTATCACGCCCTGAATATCATGCTTTTGGAAAAGCGTTTCCACCAACTTTCTATCGCAAATATCTCCCTGCACAAATTGGTAGTGCGCGTCCTGTCCAATTTCTTTCAGATTAGCCAAATCGCCCGCGTAGGTGAGCAAATCCAAGTTAATGAGGTGATAGTCAGGATATTTTTCCAAAAAATAAGGCAGAAAGTTGCTGCCAATAAAGCCCGCACCGCCTGTGATAAGAATAGATTTCATGATTTTAGAGCTAAGGATAATATTTCTAAGTGCTTGTTTATAAAAATTTTAGCTATTCGGCTACCAATAAAAATCCAATGTTACAAAATTTTGCTCACTTTTATAGGGTAAACTTTCAGATAAATAATTTTCTTATGTCAAAAATCATCAAGAAAGTTGTAAATTGCAAAGCAAAAAAATTACGTTTGGCTCTAAAAATAAAATCTTGATATACAGATGGAAACATTAATCACAAAAAAAACGTCGCTTTTGGGAGAAACTGAAAGCAAGTTAAATAAACAAGTCCGCATGGAAGGGCTTTCTGCTTTTTATTACCTTTCTATGGCTTCTTGGTGCGAAACCAAAGGCTATCTGGGGTCTGCCAAATTTCTCTACGACCATTTTGGCGAGGAACAAAATCACATGATGAAACTTATTCGCTACATCAACGAGGCGGGCGGTCATGCGCTTGCGCCTGAAATTGCGAATCTCAAATACGAATATACTTCGCTGAAAGACCTTTTTGACCATGTATTGGAGCATGAAATCGCGGTAAGTCGCGCCATTAATAACTTGGCTGACCACTGTTTTAGCGTCAAAGATTTTGCTACTTTTACCTTTATGCAGTGGTACGTAACCGAGCAACGCGAAGAGGAAAACATAGCAAGACGCATCTTGGAGTTTTTTGATATTATCACTGAGCAGGGACAGGGAACGTGGGAGATAGATAAGCAAATAGGGAAATTAGCCGAAGCAATCAAAAAAGACTAAAAAATCATGTTTAAAAGACTTCGTGAAATTATTGTTTTATTGGTTTTGGCATACGTAGGCTTGTATTTTATCAATGCTGAAATTACAGATGCAATTAATGCACAGATTCTGGCATTGTTCAGACCCAACACAGAAAATACTGTAACGGAAAATCAGGTGAACCAACTCTCTGACAGTGAACTCACTGAGGTCAAAACCTTTACTTCGCTGGCAGAAGCAAGCCAAAACGCTGACCAAGTGCAGAAATTAAATCTTGCAGGGCAAAACCTCATGGCTATTCCGCCAGAGGTTTTTGCCCTGACAAAACTGCAATTTTTGAATTTGAGCAATAATAAAATCACAAATATTCCTGACGAGATACAGAAATTGGAGCAACTTCAAGTCTTGGAATTGGCTAATAATCAACTGAGTACAATTTCCGCAAAAATAGATGACCTTTCTTTTTTACAGGAACTTAACTTAGCAGATAACCAACTGGCGGAGATGCCTGATGTGTTTAGCAACTTAGGAAAATTGACGACTTTAAACATTTCAGGTAATCCCAAATTAAACTTGAAAAAGACGCTGAACGATTTGGGTTACAGCCGAAATTTGGAAAAATTAGTCCTCAAAAATCAATCTGCTGAAGCACAAAAAGAAATCGCTGCGCTGAAAAAATTATTGCCTGAACTGGTGATAGAGTAAAAACTACTATTTTTTATTTTTCTGTCTGGAACTGCATTTCTTCCTCTGTTTGGTTTCCCAGCTTATCTACTGCCCTGATTTTCAAGATGTTGAGCTTCCCTGCGGGGAAGTTTGTGATAGGCACAGTGTATGGTTGCTCAGGATTTCCATTGAGTTTATAGAAAATTTTGTCATAGCCCACTTGGTAATCAGTGGCAGCGAGGAAAACGGCTACGTGTTTTGGATAGACGCTAATTTCTCCATTGCTCACATTCGCCGTTGGGGAGGAGGCACTTAGGAAACGAGTTTCGGTAGGTTTCACGCTAAAATGGGCAAAAATCTGAGGACCTATTTTGTCTAATTTGAAATAAAAACTTTGTCTGTTGCGGTTATTCACGTTGTCATAGCCAAAAAACATGATTTGATGCACACCTTCGCTGCTGACCGTAAAAGGAGTGCCTACATAATCCGTTTCGCGGTTAGCGTCCTGCCCTTCTAAGTTGTAGGCAATCTGCTGCACGCCTGATTCCAAGTCATTTGCGAGTAGCTTGATTTGAGTGCGGTCATTGACATAGACCGTATCGCGCATTTTAAAAGTATTGCCCACAAAACTAAAACTTAGCTTGGGTCCCGTCAAATCCATATACATTGCCTTTACATCGCGCTCGTACCTTCCGCTACCCTTGTTGCCCACCTTGTCGGTGGCATAATAATTCACAAAGTGATTTCCTGCGCGCGTGGGCAGGTAAAAAGCATCTTCATAGCGTTCGTACTTACTCCCGTCAATGGAGTAAAAAATGTCTTGAACACCTGCTCTATTGTCCAAAGCCTGCAATTTGAGCTTGGTTCGCCCCGAAAAATAGGTTCTACCGCCTACGACAAAGCGGTCGCCCAAAATCTCCGAACTCACAATCGGCGCATCTTTGTCCAAGTAAATAGGAAGCGTTTTTTCAGGCTCGATATTGCCCACATTATCGATAGAACGGTAGGTGATAGTGTGCTGATTATCAGACAGCATACTTAAATCAAAAGGCTGAAAGTAGGGCTGGAAATTGGGTTCTTCATCAATCTTGTATTCTATTTTTTTCACGCCTGCGCCTTCATCTTGGGCAGAAAGGGAAATCTTGGTGCGCGGCGAAATTACTTCATTGAGCAAATCTATTTGCAAGGCAGGGGTAGAAACGGGCGGCGTTAAATCTACTGTAAAAACACGTGTTTTGGGTTTTTCTATGTTGCCTACTCTATCATTTGCATAAAAAGTATAGGTATATTTTTTCTCTTGGTCAAAAGAAGCAATGTCTGTATAGTTCTGATAATCAGCTTTATCTACCGAAGCATAAGTTTGAGAAATCCCTGACATTTCGTCAGTGGAAGTGAGGCTGGCGGTCAGTCCTTTCCCAAAAAATTGCATTTGTTTTTTGGCATTAAAATGCGAAAGGGCATTTTGAAACTTAATTGTAGAAACGGGTGCAATACCATCTGCATAAATCACGAAGCGGATTTCATCGCCTGCACCTGCGCCCGAAGTCATTGGGTGGCGAATAAAATGCTTGCCATGACCGTCCAAGTAAAAAGCGTTTTGATGAGGATTTTTGGT
>JAAFJS010000191.1 GCA_013298985.1 Cytophagales bacterium | reverse complement strand
AAAAAGGGACAATTATCCAATATTTACTCTCTGATGCAGGACAAATCGCCCTTTGGCAGACCGTAAAAAAATACCTTACTGCGGGCAAAGCATTGTACTTTTCGCATGGATTTGGCATCACTTACAAGGAACAAACAGGCATTATTCCGCCTGCGGACATAGATGTAATTTTGGTTGCGCCCAAAGGCTCAGGCACCAGTTTGAGGAGGTTATTTGTGGCAGGTGAAGGCTTAAATTCGAGCTATGCCATCTTCCAAGATGCCACAGGCAAGGCAAAAGACCGCGTACACGCGCTGGGAATTGGGGTTGGCTCTGGCTACCTATTCGAAACTACTTTCCAACGCGAAGTTTACAGCGACCTTACAGGCGAGCGCGGAACACTCATGGGCGCAATTGAGGGCATTTTTGAAGCACAATACGCGCTTTTGAGAGAGAAAGGACACAGCCCAAGCGAGGCTTTCAACGAAACGGTAGAAGAATTTACCCAAAGTTTGATAAAATTAGTCGCTGAAAACGGCATGGATTGGATGTATGCCAACTGCTCTACCACTGCCCAACGTGGCGCATTGGATTGGAGACACAAGTTCCGCGAAGCTACTGCGCCTGTTTTCAGGGAGTTATACGAAAGTGTCGCCAGTGGAAACGAAGCGGCAATTACTATCAAGGCAAACTCACAGCCCGATTACAGAGAAAAACTGGAAAAAGAGCTATCAGAAATGCAAAACTCTGAAATGTGGAGAACAGGCAAGGTAGTAAGAGGTTTAAGACCCAAAAGTGCCTAAAAGAACTATTTTGTTTTTAGCAAAAAATAGAAGGCTACTCAAAGTCTTCTATTTTTTTGCTCAGTTTTTTGTAAATTTAGATATTAGCTTTGTAATAAGTAGTAAGACAAAAGAAAAGCACATTTGCCTTAAGTACATCAACAAAAACAATAGTTCTTATAAATACACCGTAGGTGTTAAATGTTGGTAGTATTAGAAAATTGATACGAATGTATTTCTACTCCGTTAGACAATTCTATTGGGGAGTGCATAAATAGTTGATTATGAAACTCCTAACGGAGTTTGAGGAAATAATGATTAATTTTCTACCAATATAAAACTCCTAACGGAGTTTAAGAACGCTTAAAAAAGCTAAATTTTAAGTACATCAACAAAAATAAACGTTCTGTTGTTTAGTGCCGTTAGGCACGACCGTTTTGTAGTAAAAGATATATACAGTACAATCAAAGTGCCGTAGGCACGAAACACTTTGTTTTGATAATAAAGAAGTTGCGTCGCTACGGGACTTTAATAAATGGATAATGCTCAATATCTACAAAGCTATCGTCCCCAAAGGGACTAATAAAATAAAGAACGCCTAATTAAGTTGAAATACTTATTGACATTCGAGAAATAAACGTTCTCTCTCTTAGGGAGTTCCCACACTTGCAGTGCGCCTGTAAAACGGTGGATTTATGTTTAGCTTACCGTTTTAATGCCGCAGTGGAACTGATAAGAACAAAAAGAACGAATATTTGTTGAAACCGAATTAGGCAAATGATTTTGATGATGGGTCGTTTACTTCGCCCAAAGTGGGTGCCACTCAAACGATTTACATTTGTTTGTTTTTAAAAATTTCAAAAAACACATAACAAATTGATAACTAATAATTTATAATTCATAGCTACTTCAAAAATAAGCACCATGGAGATGTCCCCAATCAATGAATTAGTCGATTTTCTCTCTACCTTAGTATTGAATCCTTCCTTGGCAAAAATCAAAACGGTGGAGGTCGATTTGAAGGGAAGTCTGAACCCTACCTTATGGCTCAATAAAACGTTTTTCGAACAAAATAAATTACTGGGTTTCAAAGCGTTTTACGAATATTACCTCCAAAATAATGAGCAAACACTCAAAAAAACATTCCCAACTATCGAATGGTACGATTTGAAGAAAGGACTGGAAGCGCGTTTATACAGAACCCAATTTGGAATGCTCACCGAATACCACGCCTATTTTTTGGCAAAAGATTTTTTTGGCGCGCCCAATGTCAGCAGAGATAGCGAAATGGACAGGGTAGGTGTTGATTTTCAACTCCATTTTAACGTACAACTCTATAATATTCATATATTTGTGGATACAGAAAGGGCGTGGGCTTACCGAAAGTTCAAAGTGCAGCACAAACAAGGCAACAAACTAAGCGGTTGGCACGTAAATCTGCCCTATTCATTGTCGCGTCATCGCTTTAACTCTTTGGCTTTTCTCCCCAATGGTTTTGGCATTTATCATCAAAATTATTTGGAATACCTAAAAACCGAAATCTTGGCTGGAAACATCAAAAACGACAATATTAGCGGCACTACGCCCACAGGATTTATTTATACAAACTAAAAAATGACAAGTTCGACTCCCTATACGCTATTTAATCAATCCTGCTATGGTTTATCGCCTTTGGCAGATAGTTCAGTAGATGCCTTAGTTACAGACCCGCCTTATGGTATTTCTTATCAAAACAACTACTGGGACAAGGATTTACCCAATAAGCAGATTTGGAAAGACAGTTTACGCGTATTAAAATCGGGGGCATTTGGCTTAGTCTTTTCTTCTGTTCGCCTGATGCACCGCCTCATGGTAGATTTGGAAGATAGCGGTTTCATCATCAAAGATGTACTTTTTTGGGCATATCTGAACGGTATGCCCAAGAGCAGGGCAGTGGCACTGGACATTGACAAAGCACTGAACGTAGAGAGCAAAGCCGTAGGCAAATACAGCTACGTGCAGGGATACAAAAAAGGAGGCGCAGAAAACTACTACACCGAAAATGATAAACTCAAATATGAACCTGCGTCAGATTTGGGCATAAAGTACACAGGCGCAGGCTTGGGCATCAAGCCTGCCTACGAGCCGATTATTTTGGTACAGAAACCCATCAAAAAAGGCTTGACAGTTGCCCAAAATATCATAGAATACGGTACAGGTGCATTAAATCTTGAAGAAACTCGAATTCCTTACGCCAAAGGGGAAGGAAAAGTAGGACACAATCCGCACCCCAAAGGCAGGGTAACTTCTAATCTACTGCGAACGGACGAGCTAAATGATGGCTATGACAAATTTTTTGTAGTCCCCAAAGTGCGCCAACACGCGGAGGATTTTAACCATCATCCCACGCTAAAACCCATTGAGCTAATGCAGCACCTCATCAAATTGGTAAGTTTTGAAAATCAACTTATTTTAGACCCTTTTATGGGAAGTGGCAGCACAGGCGTAGCCAGTATCATGCTCAATCGCCGTTTTACGGGCTATGAACTGGACAGCGAATATTTCAAAATTTGCCAAAAAAGAATAGAAACAGCAGAAAAGCAGAGAGATAAAAACTAATAACTATCAATCTTTGATTTCACACCTGTCTTTTCAAGTAGTTCAGAAAGAGAGAGTTGCGTATGCCTAATGTCCTGCCAATCTTTGAGGATTACGCCCAAGGTTTCTTCTACAATCTCCTTGTCCAAGTGCGCGATATGCAAGGCAGACAGAGCCATTGCCCAGTCTAAGGTTTCGGCAATGCCAGGCAGTTTTTCCAGTTTTTGCTTCCTGATTTCCTGCATAAAAAGACAAATTTCCTTTCCAAGTCTTTCGTCAATTTGTGGCACTTTATTTTTGATAATCGCCAATTCCTTGTCAAAACTTGGGTACTCTATCCACAAATACAAACAGCGTCGCCGCAATGCCTCCGATAACTCCCTGACTCTGTTGCTGGTAACAATGACATAAGGAATGTGTGTAGCCTTGATAGTGCCAATTTCTGGAATCGTAATCTGCCACTCTGCCAGCACTTCCAAGAGAAAACTCTCAAATTCCTCGTCAGCCCTGTCTATTTCATCAATGAGCAAAACTGGGCGTTTGGCTTGCGTAATTGCCTGCAAAAGAGGACGTTTGAGCAAAAAATTATCTCCAAAAATTGCTTTTTCTTTTTCATCTATTGACTTTGCGCTTTGCTCTTCCAGTTTCAGATGAATTAACTGACGCTGGTAGTTCCACTCATACAGTGCGTGTGTAGCGTCCAGCCCTTCATAGCACTGCAAGCGAATCAGGTCAGCACCAAGAGCCTGGGACATTACCTTGGCAATTTCCGTTTTGCCCACGCCCGCCGCCCCCTCAATCAATAGCGGTTTTTCTAATTGCATTGCCAAAAAAATAGACATTTCAGTGCTTTTTTCACTGATGTATCCTTGATTTTGAAGCATTTGCTGAACTTGTCCGAAAGAATATGGTGTCATAAAATTATACGATACTTGCTGAGAATTTAGGCGAAGTTGCAAAAAGGAAAGTTTATTTTGACGTAAAACAAAAAATAAATTCTCAAAAATTTGCAAAAAAAACAAACGTTTGGTAAAATTGTAAAAGTTTAGAAGTTTACAAAATGCAATTTACTGAAAATCAAATTATTGTATTAAAAAATCGTATTTAAACTATAAAATTTATCATGTTCAAAAATGCCTTTACAAAAAATAAATAAAGACGAAATCATTAGCAAGTCCATAGACATCTTTACCAAGCAGGGCTACACAGGAACAAGTATGAATGACTTGGCATCAGCTTGTGGCTTGCTCAAAGGCAGTTTTTATCATTATTTTGAGAGCAAAGAAGAGCTAATGAAGGCTACCTTAGAGGCTGTAATCCAATATTTTAGGCTCAAAGTTTTCTCTTTTGCGTATGATGAAACACTTTTGCCAAAAGAACGATTGGCAAAAATGGGGGAGAAAATGGTCAAAATGGCTGTGAGGAATCAGGGGTGTTTTATTGGGAATATGACCTTAGAAACTGCGAATACGATGCCTACTTTCAAGGAGTTGCTACAAATTTATTTCGCTGATTGGACAAAGGCATTGGCGCATATTTTTGAAAGTAAATATCAACCATTATACGCCGAGAAACTTGCCCAACAAACTATTATGGAGATAGAAGGGGCAATGATGATGTTAAAACTTACTGGAAATCAACAATTTATACAAGATTGCTATGAACGAGCCATTGACAAAGTTTAAGGTTGCCGCGCCAGTGCTTCCGTCTTTGAACTTTCGTGAAACTATTGATTTTTATACAAAGAAATTAGGATTCGAGCTGGTAGGGCAATATCCTGATTATCTGATATTTGACAGAGATAATGTTTCACTTCACTTTTGGTCTTGTGATGACCCTACCCTTGCAAAAGCGTCAGGCTGCTATATTTATGTAGAAGGGATTGAGGTGCTGTATAGAGAGTTTGAAAAACAGGGCTTTGTCCACCCAAACGGGAAATTGCGTCAAACAGATTACGGCATCATGGAATTTGCCGCGCTTGATGTGCATGGCAATTTGCTCAGGATTGGCGAAATAATAGAAGCGTAAACGAATTTTGAAATATATTTTACCAAACGTTTGATAAAATGAAAAAATCAAAAGAATCTTGGAAAACTTGGTGGTTTCGTACTGTGATGAACTGGTATCCTATGTTTTTGGGGACAGGTGGAAATATTCGCCTGATTTCGGCGGATTGGCGCGAAGTTCAGGTTACGCTTGGGCTTAACTTGTGGAGTATGAACTATGTACGTACTATTTTTGGGGGGAGTATGTTTTCAGCTTCTGACCCTTTTTATATGCTGATGCTCATGCACAATCTGGGCAAAAACTTTGTGGTTTGGGACAAATCTGCTCAGATTCGTTTTCGCAGACCGTCAAAGGAAAAAATCACTACACAATTTGTTCTAAAAGAAGAAGTTATCAGTGAAATAAAGCAAAAAGTAGCTGTTAATGGTGAAACTGATTTTACGTTTTTGGTGCAGTGGTTCAGCAAGGACGGAAAGGTAGTTTCAGAAATAGAACGCCTTGTGTATGTGGCAGATAAAGATTTTTACAAGCAAAAGAAAGGCTTAAAAGAAAAAGCAACTATGTAAATTATTTCATTTATGAATCAACAACTCGATAATCAATACCAAAAATTTGAGCAAGATAGAAAGTCCTTGCTTTCCAGTTTGCAGTCTATTTCTGCGGACAAACTATGCGCCCAGCCGAATGGTAAATGGTCTGTAATTCAGAATCTTAACCATCTTATTTTGGCAGAATATGGGACGTTGGGTTATTTGAAAAAGAAGATTCAGGCAGTAGATACATTGGAAAAAGCAGGTTTCCAAAGCTGGCTTGGCTACCAATTTATTCGTTTGTATTTGGTTTTGCCCAATAAAGTAAAAGCACCCAAAGGTGTAGATAATCCTCTTAATAATGAAACCGTAGAAATGATAGCGGCAAAATGGGATAAACTCAGGGCTGACTGGTATCAATTCCTTTTGCAAATCCCTGATAATCAGCTAAAAAAAGCAATTTTCAAACATCCTTTTGGCAGCAGGCTCAATATTTACCAAACGATTGGTTTTTGTGAAGGGCATTTCCAACGACATGAAAGACAAATTCAGCAGTTGCTGAAATAAAGACAAGCAGTTTATACTTTTCAATTCTTCAACCAGCTTAATTTTTGTACCTAAATTGCTGAAAATAACATTATAGGGTATTTAATTTTACCTCTATATCAATTAATTATCTTGGCAAAAGGCAAAGTAAAATAAAAAGATGTTCCTTGGTCAAGTGTACTTTCTACCCAAATTTTACCTCCATTTTGGGCAATCATTTCCTGACAAAGTAGCAAGCCCAAGCCTGTTCCTTTCTCTCCTATAGTTCCAGTGGTAGTAAAATGTGTCGTTCCACTGAATAATTTGCTTATATTTTCCTTACCCATGCCTATCCCTGTGTCGTTGATAGTTATTTCACAAAAATTTCCTACCAGTTTACTGCCCAAGGTAATCGAGCCTCCTTCACTCGAAAACTTTACTGCATTGCTTATCAGATTTCTAAATACCAAATTTAATTGGTCTGGGTCGGCAAAAACGATTAGATTTTCTTGTAATTGATTGACAAACTGGATTTTTTTATGGGCAGAAATTTGAGTAAATAAATTGATGTTTTCTTTTCCAATATTATAGATATTCACATTTTGTGGGTTAGATTTTAGCCCTTCCATTTGGCTATTTGCCCACTGTAATAGATTATTAAGTGTAAAATAAACGTGTTCTACGCCATTTTTTAGTTTTTCTGAAAACATAAAAAACTCATCTACGCTAATATGACGTTGTGTAAGAAGGTTCAACATTCCTTTCAGGGAGTTGATAGGCGAGCGTAAGTCATGCCCAATAATCGCAAAAAGTTTGTTCTTAGTTTCATTCAACTCCTGCAATTCCTTGTTTTGCACTGCGACTTTATCTCTTTGTGTCGTGATTTCTTCTTGGCTTTGGGCAAGTTCTTCATTTTGTTGTGCTATCTCTTCATTTTTTGTGGTAAGAAGTTCATTTGCCTGTTTCTTGTGCTTGTTATTGCGAATTATTATCCATAAAATGAACAGTAAAGAAGCAAAGGCAAACATTGCAATAGAGGAAACAATAATTCTCTCTTTTTCCAAATAATCTATTCTTGCTTGCTTGCGCTCCTCTGCGTACTCTGCTTCTATAATCATTACCTTTTGCGAAGTTTCCCAGCCAAGCAGCGAATCCCGCAAGGTAATGTGTTCCTTATAATACCAATAAGCACTATCGTATTGATTAAGCGCATGATGGGCATCTGCAAGCCCTTTGTAGGCATCACTAAGGAGGAGATTAATCTTTTGTTGTTTGATATTTGTTACATTTTTTCTAAAAGTAGCCAAAGCCTCCTTAGATTTGGATTGGCGAAGATAAATATCGCCTATCAAGTTTATGTTATAAATGGTAACTGCTTGGTCGTTTGCTTTTGCCGCATAAGCATTGGATTCTTCCAAATAAAACAACGCAGAGTCTAACTGGTCTTGTTTGCTGAAGACCAGCCCCATAGAGTTCAAAGCCCAGCTAATAAGCCTATCATTTTTCATTTCTTTGGCTATTGAGATTGCCTTCTCGGTGTAAGTATAGGCAAGTGGAAGCTGCTTTTCCATCATACAAAACACCCAAGACATATTGCCATAAAGCCCCAAAGTCCTTTGTTTATTGCCACGTTGCTCATAGATTGCCAGTGCTTTTTGCTGGTACTGGAGCGCAATATCGTACTGGTGAAGGCTGAAACCATGCGTAACCCCTAACAAGCGATACGCATCTGCCATGCCCAAAGAATCTTTTGCCTGTGTTGCCACTTTCAGAGATTTGGTGAGGTGGTCTATCGCAAGTGCATACTGTGCGTGTCGAGTATAATAATCACCTAAATAGCTGAGTGCGAGGATTTCACCCTTCTGAAAGTCAAGCTTTTGAGAAAGTGTAAGTGCCTCTTCTGCATATTTTTTGGTGTTTTCGAGTGAAAAATGAATGTACTGCCACGCCAATTCATTTAACAAGTTTACCCTATTAGTATCTGACGTGGTGGCAGATAGCTTGTTTAGCATCACCTCTATCTTGTCTTGCTGTGCGTAAAGTGCTGAAACAGAACACCAAAAGAATAGGGCAATAAAAATACATACAAACTTCATCTATAAGCATTATTTTTTGAAAAATGGCAATCAGTAGCGTTTATAAGCAGATTGGAAATACAAAAGTAATAATTGGTCTTACAAGAGTTTGGTTTGAATAATGATTTTCAAAGTTTTCATCAATCGGAAAATATCGTATATTTCTTCTTTTGAAGAATTATAATCTTTACTAATGCAGTATTCATTTCCATTGAGAACCATAAAATTCCAAATCAACCCTACAATATAAAGTCCATAAATAGGGTTGCTATTGCCGTTTTGCTCTTTGGCAACGAGCATTGCTGCCAGTGCTTGTGCGTCAGGGTTTCCCTCATTGTCTATGCTACGTTTATACTCGTGTAAGCAAAAAAATGGAATATCAGGCTCTCTAATTCCTGTGGCAATCATGCCGTCAACTATGCCCGAAAGCTCGTATTCACCTATCACACCTTGAAGTGGTCTTTCTAAAAAATAGCCAAATTCGTCCGTATCAATCTTAGAAAAAGTAATCAGTGGACTAATAAACTTGTTTTTTAACTCAGTTTCGTTCCATGCTTTTCCCCCTTTTCGTACTCTATCTCTCAATACTTCTAAAAAGTCTTTTTCTGCGTCTGTAATTTCAGCCGACATATTTTCCCATTCCTCTAAAATAGAAGATTTCCAAACTTGATTTAATCGAAACAATTTCTCAATTTTGGTAAGGGTAAACTCTTTAAAGGTTACTTTTTTCATCTCGCTTATGGCTTAGTTTTCCCTCTCAAAGATAGTAAAAATGTAGCGAATAATATGGGATATAAAAAAATCACAGCAACTTTGTTTCGATAATCTCTTTCAAAGCCCTCATCATGCGGAAAACAGTCAGTACATCAGTTTGCTTGGCGGTGTCGTATTTTTGGCTAATGCAGTATTCATTTCCATTTAAAACGACAAACTGCCAAATAGAGCCAATGATAAATAATCCGTAAATTGGTTTCTGATTTTGATTCATTTCTCTGGCAACCAGCATAGCTATCAAAACTTGGGCATTGGGATGTCCCTCATTATCAACGGCTTTCTTGTATTCGTGCAAACAGAAAAACGGCAGTTGTGGATTCCTAAAACCTGTGGCAACAATGCCATCAACAATCCCAGAAAGTTCGTAATTTCCCACTACAAATCGGAGTTCTCTTTCTAAAAAGTAAGAAAACTTCAAATTATTGATTTTGGTCAGCATAATAAGCGGGCTAATGAATTTATTTTCCAATTCTACTTCATTCCAATCATCACCCCCAATTTTCAGAAGTTGTTGTAAATCAAATAGATGCTCCTTCTCATGTTCTTGAATTTCTGCTTCTGCACTTTCCCAATTTTTTAATAATTGGCACTCAAATATTTGTTTTAGACCAAAAGTAGCCTCTATTCGGTCTAAATCCCACTGTTTGAAAGTAGCTTTTTGCATATCTCTTTATTTTTCTCAAAGATACAAAAATTTAGGAAAGTAAATGAATTGACTTGTTAAATCAGCACATAGAAAAAACATTTATGAGGAGTATTTAGAACAGCAAAAGTTCATATATTAAGGCTAAATTTTGGCTTTGGATAAGGTAAATTGATTTGTATTTGATGAATTTTTATATAGCAAAAGTGTTATTCATAATGACCATGACACTGAGCAATATAAATAGTATCCTTATCTGCTTTATAAACGAGGCGATGTTCTTTGGTGATTCTTCTGCTCCAATAACCTGAAAAATTCCCTTTGAGAGGTTCTGGTTTCCCTTTTCCTTTGAATGGTTCACGAGCAATTTCAATGATTAACTCATTGATTTTATTGAAAATATCTTTATTATCTTCACTCCATTCTTTATATTGAGTGAAAGCGTCAGCACTAAATTTAATATCTCTCATTTGATAAGGGATTGAGAAAATTCTTGAAACTCAGGAACAGAAAAAGAAACCAAGTTGCGATTATTTTCTATATCATCAATAGATTTTGTCAAACGTTCAAAATATTCTTCTTTTTTTGTAGAATTTTTGACTGTAATTGTAATTTCTACATTCTCATCACCTTGAATTAGCATTTTCAGTTTTTGTAAAGCAATTTCTAATTCAGAAGATTTTAGTTTAATCACTGTTTCCATAATCAAATTTTTATTTGAAGCAAAAATAATCAAATCAATAAACAAAAATGAAAAATATACAAATTATTATACTTTTGGTAGGTTTGTTCATACCTAACATTTTATGCGCCCAAGTAGTCAATACGGGCGTGATGGATACCACAGACGTAAAAGTAAAAGGCAAGTTTGTGGTGGAGGGTTACATCGATGCGTACTACGGCTATGATTTCAGCAAACCGACGAGCAAGGAAAGACCCTATTTCGTTTCCTCTGCCCGTCATAACGAAATGAATATCAACTTGGCATACGTTTCTGTAAAATATACTTCTGAAAGAGTTAGGGCAAGGTTTGCCCCCGGATTTGGCTCGTACATCAACGCAAACTATGCCGCAGAGCAAGGGGTATTGAAAAATATTGTAGAGGGAAATGTAGGCGTTAAGCTATTCAAAAACAAAGAGATATGGTTAGATTTTGGCGTATTAGGCTCGCCCTATACCAATGAATCCGCCATCTCCAAAGACCACCTGATGTATAGCCGTTCTTTTGCGCCAGAGTACGTGCCTTACTACCTTTCTGGGGCAAAACTCAGCGTTCCTTTGGGCAAAAAAGTAAACTTTTACCTTTATTTGATAAACGGCTGGCAGCAAATCAGAGATGTAAACGACAGTAAATCAATAGGAACGCAGTTAGAATATCGCCCGAATGAAAATTTACTTGTCAATTGGAATACCTACATTGGCAACGAAAACTCGGAAGTGCGCCCTGACTTTGGCAATCGTTATTTTACAGATGTTTACTTTATTTATAGCAAAGGCAAATTTTCTGGGACTTCCTGCTTTTACGTGGGCGCACAGGAAACCAAACTGCCCACAGGAAGCGCAGAAACGCAACTTTGGTACAATGCAAACATAATATGTAAGTACAATTTCACTCCAAAGGTTTCACTTTCAGGGCGTTTGGAATATTTTGATGACCAAAAAAGCGTGCAAATTTCGCCAATTAACCCTGTAAACGGCTTTTCATCATCGAGTGCTTCCTTGTGCGTGAATTATGCAATAGAGGAAAACGTACTTTTTCGCTTAGAAAGTCGTAGCTTTTTTTCCAATAAAAATGTGTATCAAAATGCAAGCGGTAATCCTGTGAGTAACAGTCAGTTATTGATAGGTAGTGTAACGGTTTGGTTTTAAGAATAGACTTAAACTATAATAAATATGATGTTTGCACTCTGAAAGCGTACAAGTAAAACATTGCTTTTAAGTTTTAAACTTTGTTAAGAAAGCAATTTTATTGGAAAAAATTATATAAGATTATACCACTTACATCTTGACAAAATATAAAATAATATGATGATACGAAATATCTTAATAGTGGTGATAATAATAATCTTGCTTCCATTTTGCAAGCAAAAAAGTGATAGCAATGCTAAAAATAAGAGGTTGTCTG
Organism: Cytophagales bacterium; assembly: GCA_013298985.1. Classification (GTDB taxonomy): domain Bacteria; phylum Bacteroidota; class Bacteroidia; order Cytophagales; family Thermoflexibacteraceae; genus Thermoflexibacter. The sequence continues at coordinate 117 of JAAFJS010000191.1, read as the reverse complement.
ACAATTTTTGTGGAATCAATTAGAAATGGCTAAACACCTCCATCTCAGATTTTCAAAATTAGGCATACCAAAAGCGGTTCTTCTTACACTTCTAATGAGGTTGTTCAGTCCTTCCGT
>JAAFJS010000190.1 GCA_013298985.1 Cytophagales bacterium | reverse complement strand
AATTCATCATTACTTAGCGTGTAGCCCACATTCTTTTTGCGAACTTTCCCACCACCAGCGTCCTGCCCTGATGTCTTCGTGCGGCTCGATAGCCCTCGTGCAGGGGGCGCAACCAATGCTTACAAAGCCTTGCTCGTGCAGTGGGTTGTAAGGAACTTTGTTTTCTTTGAGATAGCTTACAGTCTGCTCTAATGTCCAGTCAATCAATGGGTTATATTTAATTAACTCGAAGTTATTATCCCATTCAAACTCTTTCATTTCCAAGCGATTGGCGGATTGGTCGGCACGCAAGCCTGTAACCCAAATGTTGATGTCTTTCAAGGCACGTTTGAGTGGATAGACCTTACGAATCGCGCAACATTCTTTGCGATTTGCCACTGATTCGTAAAAGCTGTTCAGCCCTTTGGTATTCACAAACTCCTCTACTTGTGCGCTTTCTGGGAAATAAATTTTGATTGGTTTTTTATATTTTGAAATTGTCAAATCCAACAGGTCATAAGTTTGGCTGAAAAGTCTGCCTGTATCTAAGGTAAATACTTGAATATCAATATTATTCTTGAATATCACATCTGTAATTACTTGGTCTTCCTGCCCCACAGAAGTAGAAAAAGCCACCTTTCCTGCGAACTCCTTTGCTAAGAAATGGAGGCTTTCTACCACTGTTTTGTTTGTTAGTGTAGTTTGTAAAGTTTCAAGTTGGTGGTTTATGTTCTGTTGCTTGTTAGTTTGGTTTGCAATGATTTCTTGTGTTTGGAGTTCCATTTTTTTGTTTGTTTTTGAATTACCAATTAGCGCATTGTAATTGGCAATTTGTATTTGTTAGTTTAGTTTAATGATTTAGTGCAGTCATAAATAACGAGCCGAAGTTTTTTAGACTTGACATCATTCGCTAAAATAGACGTGTATAAGATTAAAGCCTTAAAAAAAAGGCTAAAATTGGTTAGGAAAAAGACCAATAAAGAAGATTAACAACAACAGCAACAACAAGTTGTGCCAGAGAGGATTGGAGAAATATTGATGATACGCACCAAAGAGAGTAAAGATTTTGAGGAATCTGAACGAAAAGACGTACTAAAATTTTGTGTTTGTGTTTTCATTTTTATCAGTTTATAGTATCCAAAAGTTGGACAGGATTTGGCACCGTTCTATGTAGCAGTTGCGTCCCAGAGGTTGCCAGAAGGTCATAGAGCCTGTTCTCTCGCTTCGTTCTTTATAAACCATTCAATTATTGATTGGTATTGCAAATGTAAAAACAAGTTTTTAGATAATGCAAGAAAAACCTCAAAATTTTCAAAAAATTTATTTTTGAGGTTAAAAAAATGCAAATTTGACAAAAGGAGAAGTCAAATATCCCAAAAGAATCATTTTTAAAACTGTTTCAAATACGAAATTTTGCCTATCAAATGTTGGCTTTGCTGGCGTTCGGTGGATTGATAACTGCGCTGATTGAACACCAAATAGACGAAAGAAAGCGGCTTGAACTCCCACGCCAGCCTCACATTCCAGATTTCTCTATTTTGGGACGTATTGTGTTGATAAAAACTAATCAACTGCAATCTTGGGTTCAGTGCCATGCGACTTTCCACGCCCACCAATTTGACTGATTCGTTCATTTTTTCTATGCCCACTTCCCTGAATTTATTGTCTTCGTAAGTCAATGCGATAGAAAAATGTGGCACAGGCGAGGTGCGTACGCGTGCGGAAAAAGTATTTAGTTTTCCATCATAATAACCTCCGCCTTCATAGTTGATAAAGTAAGAAAATTTTTTGGAAGGGTCATTGCCCATGAGTAGTGCATAGCGCAAATAATTGTAGCTACCTGCCTGAATATCAATACCCAAAGGACTAAAAACCTCATCGATGCGCTGATAAATTGGGGTGATAAATGCGCCAAAAGAGCCACCATTTTGGAGGGCTATCCAGATGGGATTGATGTTAATATTGTACTCTTGCAACTTGCCCGTAGATGCCTGAAAGTAAACTTCTGTAAACAAACCAGGCTCAAAATTGCGTACTTGTTTGGGTTTCCAAGTAGGTCGCCAAATAGCAAATCCACCCGTAGAACTGGAAATAACATCAAGCCTTGACACAAAACCCATTTCGGAGTTAAAATCTTTGGTAACAATCGTATTGGTCGACCAGCCTGTAAACTGATTGCTTCTGTACGAAAACTGTGCAAATCCTGCCAAACCACGCCCCGTACCGTTTGTAGAGCTTGCCCCCACTGCCATCATGTTTAGCGAAAGTTTTTGGCTTAGTCTAAAAAAACCATCTACTGCGCCAGTCCAGTTAGTATAACCTGCTGAGGTAGCGATAGTTTCCTTGTTTTTCATGGTCATAATGCCACCAATGCGGTTTTGTTTTCCGATATTATTGGAGTAGCGTGCCACCGCAAAATTTGCAGCACCGTTTTCTTCGTTTCCGCGCTGACGCATGAGTATTCCGCCGTAATTCCTTTTTAATGAACGACTTACCCAGCGCGCACCTGCATCTATGGGAATAGGATTTCCCCTGTCGTCCAAGCCAATTTTGCGGCTAAAAAAGGGCTGAATACGCATAGAACCACCTACTAAATCGTCTTCGGGGGCTAAACCTGCGGCAAATAGGCTGGCGTTTTCTAAAAAAAACTGACGACGTTCTGGAAAAAAAACAGAAAAACGCGTAACATTATTGACCTGTCTGTCCGCGTCCGCCTGTGCAAAATCTGTATTGGCGGTTAAGTCCAGCACCGTATTCGAATTTACTGCCCATTTGACCTCGCCGCCCACTTTTACACTTGCGTTTTGGTCATAACCTACCTCATTTCCATTGTATTTGTCAGAAACACCAAGAAGGTAAGGCTGTACGCGCACATTGGGCGAGGGCGGGGGCGGCTCTATGTCCTTCAACAAACCCGCATATTCCATTCGCAAAGCACTAAATGCACGCGGAAAAGGCGACCAACCAGAGCTTTCATTACTTTTGCGATGCGTGCGAAAAAAATTAATGCCCCATGTCTGCAAAGTTTTGTCCGTTTTGGGGTAGCGCAAAGTTTGCCAAGGAATCGCGATTTCAGCAATCCAGCCCTCGTCTGTGCGGTGTGTACGCACGCGCCAGAGTCCGTCCCAGTCTGTATCGTAAAGTTGGTCATCAAAAGAAAGCAAATCGCGCTGCGTTCCGTAAGGATTTGTGATAAAAGTCATGGCATTGCGCTTGTCATTGAAGGCATCAATCGAAATACCAAGCAAATCATGGGAACGAAAGTCAAAGTCGCGCCGCATATCAGGCGCACGAATCTGCGTTTTCCCTGCTGAATCCTTGCAAAAAGCAGCAATGTAGAGAAAACTTTGATTGTAAAGCATTCGAATCTCTGTATCATGGTTTGCCTTCTCGCCTTGCTGTGGCTCTACCTGCACAAAATTGCTGACAGTCTTTGCCAGCTTCCATTCTGCATCATCTAACTTGCCGTCAATGTGCAAGTTAGTCTGAATCCGAACGGCATGAATTTCCTTTTTTACACTATCTGGTAAAAAAATATCTTGACTGAAAGATGGGGTTGCCGCAAAAAAAGCAAGCATAAAAAATACCACTTTGGGTAAATGTAGTTTCATTTTGTTTAGAAAGAATGATTGGTTTGTAAGTAGTTATGAATTATGAGTTATGAATTATGAGTTATAAATTATGAGTTATGAATTATGGGTTATGAATTATGGGTTATGAATTATGAGTTATAAATTATGAGTTATGAATTATGAGTTATAAATTATGAATTATAGGACTTACGCAAAAATTTCAATAATTGCTTTATAAGCGCAAAGTGATTTATTAAGTGCCATTAGGCACGACCGTTTTGTAGAAAAATCATAAAATTACACGTAAAAACCCCTTTAGGGGTGAAACTTTAATTAGCATTTACAGTATTAGACTAACTTTGTAAGGCTACTTATGATTAAGAGCAATATTGTTTGTGATTAGATGTTTGTGATTAAAGCAAAAAACCACGAACAAAAAATCTTAAAAAAATTATATTGTGAAGGAATGATAGGAAATTGAGGTGCAAAGCTAAGAAAAAAAATAAAATCTTGTATCTTTGCGGAAAACTAAATTTTCTTTCATCAATGAAATCAATCCGTATCCTTCTATTTTTCATGGTCTTTTCTTTCCCGATTCTTGCTCAGGAGGAAAGGCGTTGCGGCTTTGTTTCCACGCCAGAGGAGAAAAAAAAATACAGTTATTTCTATGATTATCAGGAAAAACTCAATCAGGAAATAGAAAAACGCAAGCGCATGGAAAGTTTTGCGCGTACCGAAGCAGACGTGCTTACAATTCCAATTATCGTACACGTAATTCATAACGGCGAACCCGTAGGCACAGGCACAAATATCTCTGCGGCGCAAATCCAATCACAGATTGACGTGCTGAACGAAGATTTTGCCAATAATAGTCCTTATAAAAATGCAACAGTGGCACAGTTCCGCGACCGCGCAGATGATGCAGGCATTAAGTTTGTATTGGCGGATATAGACCCTGATGGCAAGCTGATGCGAGAAAAAGGCATAGACCGCGTGTTTTTTCCCAAAAGGAATAAAGTGTGGACAGATACGGAATTTGATGCAGAAAGAAAACCTCAAACGATTTGGGACCCGTCCAAATACCTCAATATCTGGACTGCCGATACGACTATCGTGGTGAGCGGGCAAATTCTTTTGGGCTATGGCACCTATCCTAACCTTTCGGGCTTGGAGGGTATTCCGCAAGATGCCATAGGAACAAACAGGACTGATGGTATCGTGGTCAGGTACAATCGATTAGGCTCGGCGGGCAAAGTCAATGTCCCCCAGCTACCCAGAGGCTCGTTTACCTTTGGAAGAACGGCTACGCATGAAATAGGGCATTTCTTTGGGCTACTGCATACTTTTAATAGCTTTGATTGTGCTACTGATGGCGATTTTTGTCCTGATACACCGCTTATTTCCTCAGAATCAAGTGGTTGTAGCTTAAATCAATTCAGATGCAATACGTTAAGCATGGTACAAAACTATATGGATTATAGTCGCGATACGTGCATGACGCTTTTTACCAAAGACCAAATCAGGCGCATGAGAACGGTGCTACAAGTGAGTCCGAGCCGAGTAGCCCTGACCAAATCCAATGTAGTCAGTTTTGTAGATAAGCTGCTGAGTAATCAAATAGCAGTTTATCCTAATCCAGCACAAACGCAAATTCGCATTGCTGCGCCTGACCTCAGGCTAAAAGAATACAAAATCTATACACTTCAAGGTCAGCAAGTTAGCTCTCGGCTTTTTGATGGCTCTACTGACGTAATAGATATTTCCGCGCTTGATGTAGGCGTGTATCTGCTTCAAATAGAAACGCAGAGAGGAGTAGCCATTAAGAAAATAATGATTCAAAGGTGATGTCAAAAACAAATATTTCCATTATAGTTCCAGTTTATAACGAAGAAGAATCCCTGCCTGAGTTGTGCGCGTGGATAGCCCACGCGATAGCACAAATGCAAGAAAAACAGCCAATTAGCTATGAAGTTCTGATGATTGATGATGGCAGTAGCGATGGCTCTTGGGAGGTGATAGGCAGGTTAGCCGCAGAAAACCCCCATATTAAAGGGATTCGTTTCAACCGCAATTATGGCAAGTCGGCGGCTTTGGATACGGGCTTCAAGGCGTGTAGCGGTCAGGTAGTCATCACGATGGACGCAGATTTGCAGGACAGCCCTGACGAAATTCCCGAACTTTATCGACTCATTACCCAAGAAAAATACGACTTGGTTTCGGGCTGGAAACAAAAACGCCATGACCCACTCAATAAAACCATTCCAAGCAAAGTTTTTAATGGCGTAGTACGCTACATGACCAAAATCAAATTGCATGATTTTAACTGCGGCTTAAAGGCTTATCATCAGCGAGTGGTGAAAAGTATAGAAGTATATGGAGAAATGCACCGCTATATTCCTGTGATTGCAAAATGGGCAGGTTTCAAAAAAATAGGCGAAAAAGTAGTGGAACATCGCGCCCGCAAATATGGCGTAACCAAGTTTGGCTGGACGCGGTTTATTACAGGTTTTTTGGATTTGCTTTCCATCACTTTTGTAGGGAAGTTTCGCAAAAGTCCTATGCACTTTTTTGGGACGCTGGGTGCGCTTTCTTGGCTGAGTGGAGGGTTGATGACTGTCTGGATTATTGCAGAGAAACAAATTCAGCTTTATATTTTGGATATTCCATTCAAAGAAATACGCGATGTGGTGGACAAACCTCTGTTTTTTATTGCCTTGACGCTGTTAATCATCGGGACACAGTTATTCCTTGCAGGTTTTTTGGGTGAGTTGATAGCACTCAATTCCCCTCACCGCAACGATTATTTGGTGAGTGAACGACTGAATTTGGACTGAAAACAAGTAAATTTTTGAAATCATAAAATAAATGTATTATGAAAATTATCGCGATAGGACGTAACTATGTAGCTCATATAGAGGAACTTAAAAATGAAAAACCTGATGAGCCTGTTATTTTTTGTAAGCCTGATACCGCAGTGCTGAAAGACAATGCGCCTTTTTATCACCCCAGTTTTTCCCAAGATATTCACCATGAGGTCGAAATCTTACTGAAAATCAGCAAAGAAGGCAAAAATATCGAGCCTCAGTTTGCCCATAAATACTATGAAGAAATAGGGCTTGGCATAGATTTTACGGCACGCGACCTCCAAGCCAAACAAAAAGCCAAAGGATTGCCTTGGGAAATTGCGAAGGCTTTTAACGATTCCGCACCCATTTCTGGTTTTGTGCCTAAGACAGATTATCCTAACCTTAAAAACCTGAATTTCAGCCTCTTGGTCAATGGAGAATTGCGCCAAAAAGGAAATACCAACCTCATGCTCTACGATTTTGAGGCGATTATTTCCTATATTTCTACCTTTTTTACCCTCAAAAAAGGCGATATTATTTTCACAGGTACACCCTCAGGCGTGAGTGCAGTAAAGATTGGCGACCGCTTGGAGGGTTTTGTGGAAGACAAAAAGTTTTTTGATTTTGAGGTCAAATAAAAAGCAAAAAAACTGGTACAAGAAGTAATATCTTGTACCAGCGAGTTTACTTATACAGTCATCTATAAAAACCTACGAAATGAGCCACTCGTAGGCTTCGGTTTCACTTGCAAAATTTGCGTTTTCAAAAGAGGCATTAGCTCTTATATTGTCCATTAACTTATTGATACTCAGTGAGGCAAATAGATTGTCAGGTCTAATCGTAGCCATAAACTTCAATCCTGCTTTTACTGCTTGGCTCTGCCATACATCTTCCGTCCATCGTTGGTCTTCGGGACTCATCATCACCAAATTGCTAAAATCCATCAGTAATTTAATACTTTTGAAACGTTGCAAGGTAGTAAGTGCGCGTTCGGCATTTACTTGATAGCATTGATTTTTGGTCAATCCTTTCATCACTACATAAACGATATTGTCAGTGACGACATGATAGATTTCAGCACAAGTATCTTTGAAGATTGGGGTCAGTTCTTTGTTTGTGAGCAGTTGTTGTTCCAGTGTTTCCATAGGGATGTAAATTTAGGTTTTTCATAATAATAAATCAAAATTGGTCTTTTTATTTCACTTATCCAATTTTTTTTTGTACTATTTTAAGTTTATTGTCAAAATTGAGTAATTTTAACTAAAAAATAAAACATTTTTTTGGTAATCAGGATAGACTTATTGGTGAGCTGGTGAGGAATGAGGATAGAAAATTTTGAGTTTTTACGTTGTTTTATTTTTGAATTGTAATTTGAAATTCCGTAATTTGGAACATGACTTATCAATCTTAGCTCGTTTAGCTATGTTAAAGTTTTAACTTTTAACAAGTCTAAGCGTTATTTTTAGCATAAAATATTTTATCAAAAATTTAAAAACATGATAGCAGTAGATTTCGCCTTAGACATTGCTTTTAAGCAAGTGAGCAAGTCCCGCCTTCCCGAAGTAGATTTTAATCACCTGCCTTTTGGGAAAATTATGACCGACCATATGTTTGTCGCTGATTATGATGGACAGGAGTGGAAAGATTTGCGTATAGTGCCTTTTGCCAATATGAGTATCAGCCCTGCCAACCTGACCTTGCACTATGGGCAGACCATTTTTGAGGGACTCAAAGCCTACAAAACTGACGCAGGCGAGGTGTTGGTTTTTCGTCCTGACCAAAATGTAAAACGCCTTAACAAGTCTGCTATCAGAATGTATATGCCTGAGATTCCAGAAGAAATCTTTTTGGGTGGCTTGCGCGAGTTGCTTTCTGTGGATAGAGAGTGGGTGCCTACTACAAGTGGTAGTTCGTTGTATATCAGACCTTTGATGTTTGCCACTGACGAATATGTTGGGCTAAATGCCTCTAAAACGTATCGCTTTATCATCATGTGTAGCCCTGTGGGGGCATATTATAACAAGCCAGTCAAGGTAAAAGTAGAAACGCATTTTACCAGAGCAGTTGAGGGCGGTATTGGCTATGCAAAGACGGCAGGCAACTATGCAGCGTCCATGCTCCCTACCCAACTGGCGGTGGAGGAAGGTTACGACCAACTGATTTGGACGGACGGAAAAGAGCATAAATATGTGGAAGAAGCTGGTTCTATGAACTTGATGTTCGTGATTAACAACAAGTTAGTTACGGCAAGTACAGGTGATAGCATCTTAGATGGGATAACGCGCAAGAGTGTGATTCAAATAGCCAAAGAGATGGGTATGCCTATCGAGGAACGCAAATTGGCGATTAATGAATTGATTGAGGGAGTTAAAAGTGGTGCTTTGCAGGAGGCTTTTGGGGCAGGAACGGCGGCTACGATTGCTCATATCATACAGATTGGCTATGAGGGAATACGCTACGAGCTACCTGCGGTAGAAACGCGCACCTTCTCCAATGCCGTTTACAAGGAAATGGAAAATCTCAAATACGGCAGGATTGCAGATTTGAGAGGCTGGATGATGACGATTTAGATGATTTTTTAGGGTTCATGCGCCCTATATGGGCATATAAAAACCAAGCGTAATGTACTGAAAACGAGTGCTTTCCTCCAAAGGAAGCACTCGTTTATTTTTTTACTTATTTTCTCAAAAAACAAGAAAGCCGCACTGACAAACCTCGTAAAAATACCAGTTTTTCAAATCACGCATTTGTACTGTTTTATTCCTGCACCCTATACCCCAACTTTGTAACATCAAAAAAGCTAATGAGCTTTTTTGATAAAGGGTTACAGCGCGTATTCTCCTATGGCTACTACCCTCAAAAAACGATTGTTATGCAAACTTCAACTTGCTTTTGCACTATCTAAATCTTTTCTCTGTGGGAGGGGTAAACACGATTGATAATCAAATATTTACACCCCTTTCCCATGAGGGATAAAAACTAACGAGATTATTTTTGTAATGAAATAAATTTGGAGAAATCATGCTAAATAATACGTCTTTATGCAAAAGTGTGAAGTGTCTTACTTCACTGACCCCAAAAGAGAGAGAAGTTCTTCAATTAGTAGCGCAGGGCTACATGAACAAAGAAATCGCAGTGATGACTTTTAATTCTGTGCATACCATTAGTACGCACAGAAAAAGGATTAACCAAAAACTATCTGCCAAAAATGTGAGTGATATATTCCAATATGCCAACTCTTTTGGATTAATTTGAAAAAATATAGCATCCACCCAAAAACTGTATTATTGTTTATACCGCTATTTGTATCGCTAAAGCCCGCTTTCACAACCGCACCAAACTATTCCTTACGGCATACACTATCAGGCTGGCGGTATTTTTTACGCCTAATTTTTCCAGAAGGTTTTGGCGGTGAAACTCTGCGGTGCGCTTGCTGATGAATAATTTTTCAGCAATTTCGGCAGAGCTATACCCACGACAAATATTTTCTAAAATTTCTAACTCTCTGGAAGTGAGCATTTCTTGGTTTTGGAGAGAAACTTTGGAATAATCCTTTTTTTCTCTGATGTTTTTGAGCAATACCAAATTGATGTAGTCGTTAAAATAATAATCTTTGGCTTTGACGGTTTCGATGGCACTGATGAGTTCTTCCAGTTCTGTACTTTTGAGGAGGTAGCCGTTTGCACCCAAGTCCAGCATTTTGAGGATAATCAGGTCTTGGTTGTGCATAGAAATTATCAAAATCTTAATTTCGGGATAGGTCTTTTTGAGGATTTCGGTCGCCTTCATGCCGTCCAACACAGGCATATCTAAGTCCAGCAACACTACTTCGGGCTTAGTAGGCGCATTGGCTATTTTATCAAGCAAGTCCTGCCCGTTTTCCGCCTCTATGACTACCTCTATAGTAGGATATTGCCGAAAAATAGATACTAAACCCTCGCGAAAGAGCTTGTGGTCATCTGCAATGGCTATTTTGATAGTTTTCATATTATATTTTTTTAACGCTGTCATTGGGCGTAGCCCCTGCTGTCATTTGCTCTCCATTTCTAACCCCTGTTAGGGTCTTCGACCACTTACAGGGTTATTTCTATCTCAAATCGCACGCCTTCGTTTTCCTTGCTCGTAAAGTTCAGCTTTCCACCCAAAATATCGGCACGACTTTCTATATTTTTTAGCCCCAAGCCACTCATGCCTTTCTTTTTTTCTTCCATGCGAAACCCCTTTCCGTCATCGGTATAGCTGACGTGCAGGGTATGAGATGCCACATAGCGGAGTGTAAGCAAGAGGTTTTTTGCCTGGGCGTGCTTGAGAGAGTTATTGGTGAGTTCTTGGACAATGCGATAGAGCATCAGTTCCTTCACCGCATCAAAACGAGGCAATGCCCCTTCGCAGGTACAGTTCGCCCGTACTACCTGAGAGGCACTGACGTGGGCAAATAGCTCCTGAATGGCATCTACCAAGCCCAGCGTAGTCAGTACAGCAGGCGACAAATCTTTGGAAATGAGCCTGATATTCTGAATGGTTCTATTTACCAAGTCATCTGCCTTCTTTGCCAAGTCTTGGGTGTGGGCTATTTCGTGGCTACCTTTGAGCTGGGAGAGGTAGAGCTTGGTAGTAGAGAGGGTCGCGCCGACCTCATCATGCAGGTCGCGGGCAATGCGGGCGCGTGCCTGCTCCTCACTCACCAAAGTCGCCTGTAGCAAGTCCTTCTGATAGGCATTTTGTATTTGTAGGATTTGTTGATTCTTGATGATGACCTTGCGCTGGTAAAGCACCAAGGAAAGCACGATGCCCACCGCCAAAAAGAGCGCAATGCCTACGCCCCCAAACAGCAAAACATATACCTCTACCTCCGCGAGTTTTTCCATTTAGTTTTCTGCCCTTAGTTTGTCTATTTGGGTGGGGATTAAGCCTGTGAGTTCCGTAATTGTTTCATTATCAAAGCCTTTCTGTATCATATTTTTGGCGATTTCTATTTCTCTTTCTTCTTTTCCTTCTCTAAAAGAAGTTTTGAGAGAAGCAGTAAAGTCCAAGTAATTCTTTTCACTATCACGATAGGATTGTAGTTGTCCAGCATCAAAACGAGCAATTTCTGCTACTTGAAATAGCTTTTTGAATACCTTTTCCTGCAATTTAGAGGGGATTTCTTCTATTTTTACCAAGTTTTTTAGCACATACAGCCACTTCTCAAAATGCGTTTCTATTTCTTCCAAACTCTTGTCAAACTTCTTGATTTCCACATAGATAAAGCGCAATTTGTCATAAAACTCTTTTTGCGTTTCTTTTTCTATCAGCCTCACATCATGTAACAGTTTAGCCTTATTTTCCTTGTCCTCATCAATGATAAAATCAGTGATAGCAATGGAAAAAACACCGTTTAACTGATAGTTCCAGTCACCTTTCTTTGCTTGCTCCTGAATAGGAAAAGTGGCATAATACAAACTTCTGTCTTTGAAATAATCTTGTTTGGCTCGTTGCATTTCTACGATAAATTTTTCACCTTTTTCATTTTCACAATAAAGGTCAAAAATAGCCTTGCGGTCTAAGTCTGTCGCGCCCAAACGCTCGCTTTTGAGGTAGGTAATGCTGGTGATTTTGCCTTTGTCAGAGAGCAATTCGTTCAAAAAATCAATGAGCAAGTCCTTATTTGCCTCCTCGCCAAAGATTTTCTTAAAGCCAAAGTCTGTGAATGGGTTGATGTACTTTTGTGCTATCATATTCCTATTTTATTTCCACAAAGATAGCAAAAAATTGGCGAATGTGAGTGCTACCACTGACATTTTTTGATGGAAATAAACCTTGTCTATTTGGTTGTCTGACAATTTTTGTGGAGTCGGATAAAAGCCCTATCTTTGTGCATGGAAAACTTGAGCGTTTATGAGGTTCTTCTGAACCTACCATCGTTGCAAATATCGTCAGTAGTTTTGGAAAAAAC
>JAAFJS010000019.1 GCA_013298985.1 Cytophagales bacterium | reverse complement strand
CCATTGATGTCTATCTGACCTTGTGCGAAAAGACCATTTACAGAAAATAATAGCAGTATAAACGCTGAAAAAATAACAACGTATTTCATCTTTAATTTGGTATAGGGGTAATTCAAGGTTTAAATAAGTTAAAGCAAGCGTTTTAGGGTCAATAGTCTAATTTATTAAACTTTGTCATAAAAACTTACATAATTTTAAGTAATCTTTGATTCAATAAGGTCTTCACAAATTACAACAATTTTTATACTTAATTTTATCATTTTGCATTTTCCATGCCAAATTGAGTGATATTACAGATACATTTTTAGTTATTTTTACACATAAAAAAGAAATATTTGCTTATCTAAGTATAAAAACGACATTTTTTCCTCTCAAACACACTTCAAAGATAACATAGAAATCTATATCAAACCTTACTCATTTTTATATTTCTCGTGCTTCGTGGCGGAAAGGTAAAAAAATGATAAAATCGCTGCCCTGTCCTATTTCGCTTTTGACACTGATATTGCCGTAGTGCGCCTCAATCATGGTCTTCACGTAGCTCAGTCCCAAACCAAACCCCTTGACATTATGTACGTTACCTGTGGAAACGCGATAAAATTTTTCAAAAACTTTGTTAATCGTTTCTTTGGAAATGCCTAAACCTTTGTCCGAAACGGTGATAATTACCCCATTTTTGGTGCTTTCGGTTGTAACCTTGATGTCAGGAGCGTCAGGCGAATATTTGTTGGCATTGTCCAGCAGATTGTAAATAATGTTAGACAAATGCACTTCGTCAGCCTCTATTACGCTTTCATCTGCCTGAAAATCAACGTCTATCATGCCGCCACGATTTTCTATTTGGATAGCAATATTTTGGATTGCCTTTGCAATCGTATCGTTTACGTCTATGGGCTGGATTTTGAGTTTGAAATCGCCCTTGCCAAGCGTAGCAATCTGCAATACCTTCTCGACTTGCCTCCCAAGCCTTTCATTTTCATCTTTGATGACGGTGAGGTAGCGGTCTAACTGCTTTTCATTCTTGCGAATATCCGAATCTTGCATCACCTCACAGGCAAGTGAAATGGTTGAGATGGGCGTTTTGAACTCATGCGTCATGTTGTTGATAAAATCGTTAGTGATTTCAGATAGTTTGCGTTGCCTGATAATAATGCCTACTGCGGAGGCAAAAGAAAAAATAATGATGATGACAAAAACCGCAGACGACCCTAAGACAGTGAGCATTTCGCCCAAAATATACTGACTTTTCTGAGGGAAATGCAAGTACAGCAAGGCGGGCGCAGCAAACTCGTCGTTGGGGAAAAGCTGTGTTTGAAAGCCTGTACGCAGCATTTCAGCATTGTCAAGGGATTTGTCGCTAAACAAAAGCTGATAAGTGTGCGTATCTACCACGCCAAACTGGTATTGGGTCGTGATGTCTTTGTGCATCAGTTCGGCATGAATTAGCGAATCTAACAGCTTGGCACTGATGCGTTCCTCTATGGGTTTGTCAAAATTCACCAAGTTTTCCAGCACCACCGAAATCATTTCAGACTTATTGATGTAGCGCAAAATTTGCTGATTTTGAAGATTTTTGGTGTAATTGATAGAATCGTTGAGCAGTTTTCCTTGAATATCTTTGAAGTTTTCGGGCAAAATTGGTTGTCCATAAAGTAGGCGTTTGGCAAAACCCGTTTTGCTAATGATGGCTTCTTCCTCTACCTGCACCTCCAAGCCCTTCTGCGAGGAATTGGGGTTGCTGTCATTCAAGACGCGTTTGCTCTTGATGATTTTATCTTCCTGCCAGCGCGCCATGCCCGTAGAGTCGAGTTTCAGCGTCAGTTTGTTGGCAACTGTTGTATAATTGTTGATATTTTGCTGGGTGATAAGCAAGGTTTCTCGGCGTTCCAAACTCATTACTACATGGTTCAGTACTTCTTGCACTATTTGTTTGAAGCGTTCTTCGTTGAGGCGAACGGCATTATTTATCCAGTAAAATTGTAGCACTATCAAGCCCAAAAGCGCAATGCTCATCAAGACAATGATAAAAATTAATCGCTGTTTACTCATTTTTTTGATATTAAAATGTAAAAATAATAAATTATAACGGGCTTTTAATCAGGACTTAACATTGTTTAACGCCAAAATTTAATAGCCTTCTTTCAAAAATGTTTTTTTAACAGCCTCTCCCTGCCTCCGCCTTCTGAGCAGGGGAAAATAAGATTTTTTCAAGAGATTTATTATTTCCTAAATGCCTTATGGCTAAGTACATAGCTCACGCCGATTTGCAGGTTGAGTTGGTCGAGCCTAATGTCATCAAAAATGTCGTGGTAGCCAAAGACTAATTCTTGATTGTCGTATCGATTGGCAGGAATCACTATATTATTCAGTCCGTAGCGATAAGTGGCAGAAAAAGAAAAACGAAAGTATTGGTAGGCGTAGTTTAGCCCTGCACCCACCATGATTCCATAATGGTTTGGGGCTATCAAATCGGTAATATCTATGCTGGCATTGCTGGCGTTGCCGAGCAAATCCTGTCTTGTTCCATTGACTTCTACAGAAGGAAACTCTCTAATTGCCAGTTCTTTGTTTGCCAAAGTTTTCTTGGTATAAAATCCCCCTGCGAGTAGGTAAGGCTTAAGTGAGTGCTTGGTCAAGAAATGATACCTGACCATGGCAGGAATATCGATGCCTGTAATGGAATGAAAACTATTTCTCTCAGTACGTATGGATAGATTGACGTTTTGTACGGGTGAATCAGTCCAAAAAAAAGTGTCTATATAACCAAATCGAAGCGTAGATGAAGAAAATAAAACTGTCAGTGCTAAATTTTTGGTAAACGAATAAATTATCTGCCCACCAATCCGAAAACCAGTTACAGGTCTGTTCCAAAAGCTATTCAAGCCATAATAGGTGCTTCGGTAATCACTTGCGTTATTAGCAGAAGTAGCCGTAAACACCGAAAAGCGTTCCATAGGCACAGGCGCAGCAAAATTAGTTCCAACACTTGCTCCTATTTGTAGGCGGGGTGCAATGTGGTAATCATACTCTTTGGTTTCACGAATGGACTGCCAGTAGTCTTGGAAATCCTCATCTACTCGAATTGCAAAAAGTTTTGCCAACAATTTATCTGCTAATTCAGGGCGGTCTAAGGCAATATAGGCTCTACTCACCACACTGTAAATATCTGCCTGAAACTCATTTTTGACTTTTCTAAATTCTTTTGTTTCCTTGCTCACCTGATTGTTTTCCAAACAACTTTGCTTAAAAACATTGATGACCTCTTCTAATTCGCCGTTCTGATACAATTTCTCTAAACCTACGGCAATTTGTTTATACTTATTGTTAAGCTGGGCGCGCCTCGAATCCCCTTCTTGGGCATGAGAAGGGGCATAAAAAAAAGGTAGTAATAACACAGAAAGTAAGAAAATAGCTATTCTAAGCACTGTTTTAAGTATTTTTACACTAAGTTAAGATAGTTTTTCAAATTTATCTTTTTAAGGGCAAAAACTAATTATAATTTACATAATGCTCCCATTTTTCCAGTGCCGCCGTAAAATCCGCAGGAAGTTCGGAATCAAACTCCATTTTTTCTTTGGTAACGGGGTGAATAAAGCCCAAGGTCTTGGCGTGTAAAGCCTGACGCGGGATAATTTCAAAACAGTTTTCAACAAAAGATTTGTATTTTGAAAACATATTTCCTTTCAAAATCTCATGCCCACCGTACATCTCATCATTGAAAAGCGGATGCCCCAGATACTTTAAGTGCGCCCTGATTTGGTGGGTGCGCCCTGTTTCCAGATTGCATTTTAGTAAGGATACATACCGAATATTTTTCAGCACTTCATAGTGTGTAATTGCCTCTTTTCCACCTGTCAAGCCCGATTCGGGGGTGTAGGCAACTGTAATTCTACGGTCTTTGAGGCTTCTGCCAAGAGGCATATTGATAGTGCCTTTGTCCTGCTTAGGCTCGCCCCAGACCAGCGCGTAATAAGTTCTTTCAATGGAATGAACATAAAATTGTTTTGCCAAATGCACCATTGCCACATCAGTTTTGGCAATCACGAGCAAGCCCGAAGTATCCTTGTCAATCCGATGCACCAGCCCTGGGCGACCGTCGTTGCCTTGCATAGTGGGCAGGTTTTGGAAGTGATAAGTCAGGGCATTGACCAGCGTTCCCGCCCAATTATTGTAGGCAGGGTGAACGACCATACCCGCTGGCTTGTTCACCACCAGCAAATGTTCATCTTCGTAAACGATATTGAGAGGTATATTTTCAGCCTTTACGTCCGTATCGCGTGGCGGTTCGGGCATGGAAATCGTTATCAAATCTGAGGGGCGAACTTTGTAGTTAGACTTGGTAGGCTTGCCGTTCACCAACACAAAATCAGCATCAATCGCAAGTTGAATTTTGTTCCGAGAGGCATTTGCCAGTCGGTCAGAAAGAAATTTATCTATTCGCAAAAGGGACTGCCCTTTATCTACCTCGATTCGGTGATGCTCGAAAAGTATGTCTTCTTCATTGTCAAAGGTCTGCTCCATAAATGCGTTAATTATCGTTTTGTAAAAATATATTTTTCCATAATAGCTTTCTGATTTTCAGGCACTTTCATCAGATTAGAAATCAACCAGCCTGCATTATTCCCAGTCCTATTAAAATTGGAAACCTCGAAATACCAATTATTTACTTGAAAAAAATGAAATTTGACCTCACTGACGGTTTCAAATTTGAGGTTGTTCTTTTTCATTTCATAGAAGAAAATAGAGAGAAAATCGGCTTGATAGCCTTTTTTGGTGTAAAACTCTACTTCTCTGATTTGCTCAAAAGCCTTGATGAGGTTCATAAAATCTATTTCGTGGCTTTGCGGGTGCAAAAATTTCTTGCTCGCCCCTGTAGTATCTGCCAAAAATAAATTGTTAAAAGGTGGAAAATAGACATTACTCATCACCCATTTTGTGCCAAGTCCTTCCTTTTGGAGTTCTAAAAACAGGGTAACAATCTCAGCCTTACCCAAGTAGTTGAAGTTTGCCCTGACCTCTGCCAGCCACCTACCACCTTTGAAGTCCAAGAATTGTGCTTTGTCTTTGGTAGCAACAGATTGGATAAATTCGTTTCTCTGATTCTGTGTAAATGCTTGATTATCATTGTCAAAAAGCAGATTAATATACTTTTTGCGTTGCTCTGCTTCGCGGTATAGCTTGTCAGTGCTGAGATACGCCTTGCCGTTGCGGTCTTCCTCATTGTTAAAGCGACGGAAAAACTGGCTCATCTGCTTTGTAGCGGCATAAAAGGGCGTTTCATCACCCAAATACGTGCCTAACTGCTGGGCGTTGGTGTATGAAATCATGCCCAACAGGGTCAAAATCAAACTCAATAATTTTTTTTGCTTCATGTAAAATTTTTTACTTTGATTGCAAAGTTCGTAAAAAGTAAAAGCATCTTGGTCAGAAACGGCAATTATATTTTATTGGTTAATGACAATTCGGCTTTAATGAAGTCTAATTTATTTATCAGCCGTTTTTTCTTGGAATAAATAACCTATCAGTGCCACTGCACCTAATTTGGCTGATTATTTTTGACAAATTTTAATACTTTTATACAAAAACGCATAAAAAAATTATTTTTGCAGGTTAATGGGTTACTTTTTCCCTAACAATCGTATTAAAAGGACATCAAATTGAATGAATCAATCAAAAATTCTTTCAGAGGCAGCTTTTATTGAGGGACTTCGGCAGGATAACCGCCAAGTAATGAATCGCTTATACAAAATTCACTTTCCGATGGTGCTACATTTTATCAATAGTAATAGCGGAACAGAGGACGAGGCAAAAGATATTTACCAAGAGGCGTTCATTATTTTGTATGAAAATTTGCAGAAAACGGATTTCCAACTTAACTGCAAGATAAAAACATACATTTATTCGATTTGTCGAAGACTTTGGCTCAAAAATTTATATGTTAAAAGTAAATTTCTTGGCAAAATTGATGACTTCGAAGATTTTATCATTTTTGACCAAGAACCCATAGACGACAATAGCGAAATTGCGTTTAACCAAATGGAGGAAGCACTGACCAAGCTGGGTGAGCCTTGCCGTAGTGTGCTGGAAGATTATTATCTTAATAAACTGAGTATGAACCAGATAGCAGAAAAAATGGGTTATACCAATGCGGATAATGCCAAAACACAAAAATACAAGTGCCTAAATAGGCTTAAAAAATTGATGACATCATAAATTCATATATAGATATTTGTAAAGCAATGACCAATAAACAGATAGAACTGATAGAGAGGTACTTAGACGGGGAGCTATCAGCCGAAGAACTCAAAAATTTTGAAGACCAACTGCGAAATGATGTAGATTTGGTCTATGAATTAGGCGTACACAAGCAGTTGCGAAAAGGATTTGCCAATTACCACAAGCAAAAGCAGGTGAAAACCATGCTCAATGATTTCCATGCAGAAATGGAAGCGCAGGGCTTGGCAAAACCAATCAATCGTACTTTTTCTTTCAGGGTTTTCAGACAAAAATACCTGCCAACGGTGGCTGTTGCCGCTTCTATTGCGTTGATTGCCGTATTTGGTGCGTTGTTTACCTCCGACTATATCAAATCTTTGGAACAAACACAGCAAAGTAGCGTCATCAAATTGCAGAGAGAAATTAATAAAACTCAGCAATCTATCAATGCCTTGAAAAAAGAATTAAAACAAACCCCACAGCAGAGCCAACGCGTGCAAAAAAGTGGTGGCACTTGTTTTGTTATTTCCGCGGAAGGTTATTTGGTAACTAATTACCATGTAGTGGAAAAGGCTATCCGCAATACGATAGAAGTTGCTGATTCTTTGGCGATTGAGTCCGTTACCAATCCCGATTATCGCTATAAAGTGGAGTTAGTTTATGGCGACAGGGATAAAGACATTGCGATTCTCAAAATCCATGACGATAATTTTACTGCGTTTAACAAACTGCCCTACACTTTCGAAAAATCTGTGGCAGACCTTGGCGAGCAGGTTTTTACACTTGCCTATCCCAAAGATGACATTGTGTATAACGAGGGAACGGTAAGCTCAAAGACAGGTTCGCAAAGCGATACTACTGAATATCAGGTTTCTATCCCCGTTAATCGTGGGAATAGTGGTAGCCCCGTTTTCAATGCCAAGGGCAATATCATTGGTGTAATTACCAAAAAAGATGACAAGGCGGAAGGTGTAGCGTTTGCGTTGAAAACCAGAGAAATATTTAAGTTTTTGGACGAAATCCCACAAGATTCGCTGAAATCACCTATCCATTTGCCCAAAATCAATAAGTTGGCAGGTTTCAAAAGACCACAGCAAATCAAGAAGTTACAAGACTACGTTTTCCAAGTCAAAGTCTATTAAAACGTAAATAATAAGCGCAAACAAAAATATTTATTGAAATATTTGGTTGTTTATCAATAATTTAAGTAGCTTTACTTAACATTGATAAATTTGGTAGCGCGTTCAAATGTATGATGCTCAAAATTTCACCTCCCCCTACCCCCTCAGAGAGGGGGACAAAAGGCTGTTTCCTCCTTTGGAGGGGGTAGGGGGAGGTTATCATACAATTAGAATCATCACCATAAATTTTTGCGTAAATGGACTATCTCATCAAACCAATTCCTACCCGCTACAAGGGCAGGCTTTACCGTTCTCGCTTAGAGGCGCGCTGGGCAGCATTTTTTGACTTGGCTGAATGGAAAACAGAATACGAGCCGCTTGACCTGGACGGCTGGTCGCCTGATTTTCTCATTGACGAATACGTACAAATTTTGGTGGAAGTAAAACCACAATCTTCTTATTTCCAAGAAGATAGCTTTTACTTTGACTATGTTTCAGCAGGAATTTGTAAGGCAGTGCTATTGCTCACCAACGAGATTTTGCCTTATCATGGGCTACTCGCGGGGCAAGAGGAGGAACTTCATACGATTGGAAAAATTATTGTGCAGGAAGCAGGACTGATGGAAAGCCCTGCGGTAGTAGGCGTTTTTTGGGGAAATAGCTATCGAGTGGGCTTGTGTGTGGAATCTGAGCATTGGCAGGACTTGATTACGGGGCAGCAAGGCGAATGTTTTGTAGTTGATAATGGAGATGTGCCTTTTATGTGGCAAGAAGCGGCAAATAGAACCATGTTTTTAAAGCCACAGACGGAGTAAAGAGCAGCAAATTTGTGATGGCTCAGATAGATAAGCAAGAATGAAGTATTTTTTATTTTTTTGATGAAAAGAATTATCTTTGTCGATATATGCACGACATTGAGCCTTTTTATCGTTGGGAAAGTCTGTATGCCGCCACAGACGACAAGCGTTCGCCATTCTATGGCAAACGCTACGACTTTTCTGCCTACCGAAATGACGTGTACGGCTACTATATTCACCCTTCTTGGGACGAAATCGGCTCGGAAACCCTCTATATGAAGTTGTTATTTGCCGATTACAAACTCCAATTTGCGATTATAGAACTCATGGGCGAGTGGAACGACACGCTTCACAATGATATTATGCACTTCAAACGCAATGTGATTGACTACCTGACGAAGGCGGGCATCAAATATTTTATCCTTGTGGGCGAAAATGTGCTGAACTTTCATGGCTCAGACGATTGCTATTACGAGGAATGGTTTGATGATGTAGAAGATGGCTGGATTACGGCGATTGGTTTCCGCGATTTTGTGCTGGACGAGTGGAAAAAATATTACATTGATTATTACATCAACTTTGGCGGGACGCTGGAAACCGTAAACTGGCGCACACTACACCCACTCAAACTGTTCCAAACTATCCATTCAGAGATTTCAAAAAGAATTTCGCTGACATAATAAAAATGCGGTTTTCCTAAAAAAAGAAAAGGCTACCCTCAGAGAGGGTAGCTTTTAGCTACAACAATTAAAACATATCAACCTATAAATTCACAATATAAAATGCTGTTTTTCCATGAATCATCAATTTCTCGGCATTGACAGGTAAATCTTTTGCTTCTACTGTTTCCAACATCACCTTACCACTCGCGTCAATGACTTTAAAAGTTTCTGTTTGAGGGTGCAAGGCGTTAAAAATCGCTTTGTTTGCTTTCATTGCTACTTCCTTGCTTACCTGCTCAAAAAATACGGTTTCTTCTGCGTTAAACGTTACTTTTGTTTCTTCTTTTTGTTTTTCCTTGTTTCCTTTTTTTCCGTTATCAGCTTTTGCGCTGAAAATGATAGTGGAGAAAATAACTACTAATACCAAAATTCTTACTACAATGCTGTCAATTAAATTTTGACTACTACTACTGTCCATTTTTTTTAAGTTTAATTAAATAAGTTTTTTTAAGTTTGTAAAGATTATATATATCATTTTTCAATTTATAAGACATTGATTCACTTAGCCAACGATATGCCAAAACGCATAAATCATTGATAATAAATAGATTGTATAAAAATCATTTTTTTGGAGTTTAAAAAAGTGTACGATTTTATTTTAAAAGTGTTCATTTTCGTACATATTTTATGGTATTATGGGAAGGAAATATTGGATTTTTTAATTTATTCTTGGTGTTGGTTTTTTAAGTCTGCACTATTTTGCGAATATTTGTTTAAAAATAATCTAATTGTATCAAATGGAAAAAGCTGTAATTCTCACCAACGGTTCACTATCCAGTTCCAATGCAAAAACGGCACATGGTCTTATCCGCGAAAGTGAACGCTTTGAAATCGTAGGCGTAATTGATGAAATCCATGCGGGCAAGGACGCAGGCGAGGTGTTGGACGGAAAGCAGAGGAATATTCCTGTCTTTGGAAGTGTATCGGAGGCATTGGTGAACCAGCCGACTTACTGCATAGTGGGGGTGGCTACGGTGGGCGGCGTTCTGCCTGATAATATGATAGAGAGCATAAAAATAGCGATTCGAAACAAGCTCTCTATGGTCAATGGTTTGCATGATTATTTGTCCGAAAGACCTGATATTCAAGCCTTAGCAGACGAACATGGCGTAAGTTTGATAGATATTCGCAAACCTAAGAAATTTAAGGACTTACATTTTTGGCAAAATAAAATTGGCGAGGTAAAAGCACCCATTATTGCGGTGTTGGGCATGGACTGTGCGATGGGCAAGCGTACGACCACGCGTTTGGTCGTCAATGCGTGCAGGGAGGCAGGAATCAACGCCCAAATGATTTATACAGGGCAGACGGGCTGGCTACAAGGTGGGAAATATGGATTTATCCTTGACTCGACCCTCAATGATTTTGTGGGCGGTGAGTTAGAACACGCCATCATTACCTGCTATGAAGAAACCAAGGCGGAGGCGATTTTTATAGAGGGGCAGGCGGCTCTACGCAACCCAAGTGGCACTTGTGGCTCAGAATATCTCATTTGTGGTAAGGCTAAGTGGGTGATACTCATGCTTTCACCTAAGCGCAAATACTTTGAGCATGACCCTGCGTGGGGTGAGATTCCTTCGGTAGCCTCAGAAATGCACCTTATTGAGTGCTATGGCGCAAAGGTGATGGCACTGGCTCTGCATACCGAAGACTGTACCTTGGCGGAAGCACTTGATTATCAGCAGTTTTACGAGGATAAATTTGGAGTTCCTGTTTTGCTACCTTTGGAGCAGGGTGGTGGGAAGATAGTATCAGTGATTCAGCAAGCTATCAAAATATATTAGCATAAAAACTCAAACAATTTCTATATGAAAAAATTAATTATTCTTTCCCTCTTTTTTGTGTATCTGATTGATTTACAGGCGCAAAGCACTTTCGTTCCATTCAATACGGACTATTACCACTTGGTAGATAGGTACGAAATCAAGAAAGGCACATTTGCAGAACATTTATTTACGGCGTGCAAACCGTACAGTCGGCGTGGCGTGGCGGCATTGGCAGATTCTATGATTTTGCGTGCGGGCTGGTCTAAAACTGACAAATTTAACCTGCTTTACCTGCTCAACGACAATTCGGAATGGGCGGACAGTTTGGACAATAAAAGCAAAAAAGCCATCTGGACTCGTTTTTATAAGACCAAAGCAGATTTGTTTCGCCTCAAAGACAATGATTTTCATACGGCAAAAGATTTTGATTTTCACCTAAACCCTGTCTTGCATTTTAGCTACGGCAATGACGGAAACAGTCAAAAAGCCCCTTTTACAAACACACGCGGCGTAGAGATGCGCGGCATGATAGCGCGAAAGGTAGGTTTTTACTTTTATGTGGCGGATAACCAAGCCATTTTTCCTTCCTACACACAGCAGTTTATCACTGATTTTCAGGCAGTTCCCTACGAGGGGTTTTGGAAAACCTACAAAGACCCCACTGGTACGACCATAGTGAATGGGGTAGATTTCTTAACCGCACGCGGCTACATTACTTTTGACATAGTGAAAAAATACGTTTCCTTGCAGTTTGGGCAAGACAAAAATGCCTACGGCGTAGGGCATCGTTCTTTGCAACTCTCTGATTTTGCGGCAAATTATACTTTTCTCAAGCTCAATACCAAGATTTGGAAATTCAATTACTCTAATTTGTATAGCCAGATGTCTTCCGAATCGTTTGGGACAAACCGCATCTATCCAAAAAAATACCTTGTTTTTCATCATTTGAGTTTGAATTTGACTGATAATTTTAACATTGGTTTATTTGAATCAGTGGCGTTTAGCCGAGAGGACAACTACAAAAATGATACTTTTGAACTGCCTTACCTCAACCCAATTATTTTTTATCGCACCGTAGAGCAGGCGTTTGGCAGTCAGGACAACTCGATGGCAGGTATTGATTTCAAATGGAACGCCCTGAAACGTTTTCAACTGTATGGTCAGCTCATTCTTGACGAAATGGTGATTAGCGAGATAACTTCGGGCAAGGGCTGGTGGGGCAATAAGCAGGGCTGGCAGTTGGGTTTCAAGTACATAGACGTTTTGGGCGTACCAAATTTGGACTTGCAGGTGGAGCTAAATCAGGTCAGACCATATACTTATACGCACTTTGACAAGCCGCGCCTGTCTAACTACACCCATTTTAGCCAGCCGTTAGCGCACCCACTTGGGGCAAATTTTAGTGAGATTTTGGCAATCGTGCGCTATCAGCCTATCCCACGCCTCAGCCTCACTGCAAAGGGTTTTTATACCAAAATGGGTAGAGATTGGGACGGCAAAAACTGGGGTGGCGACATCTTGCTCGATAACGTAACGCACGTAAACGAATACGGCAATACGATAGGGCAGGGCGTAGCTACTAACCTGACTTTCATGGACTTCACTGCTTCGTACCAACTCAAACACAATCTATTTGTTGATTTCAAACAAATTATCAGGAATCAACAGACTGACTTTGCCGCACGAAATGTCAATACAAATTATACAGCAATTTCTCTGCGACTCAATATCCAACAGCGTTTACAGGAATTTTAATTTGAAATTTTATAAATTAATTAAGCCAAACGCATTAATTATTGGTGTTTTTTGATGAAATTTAACTCAATTTTAAGTAGTTGAGTAATTATGAATTATTAGTTATGAGTTATAAATTAATATAAAACACCAATAATCAATATCTTATCTAATAATTATAATATAAACTAATTTTGTGTACTTACTTATAAATTGTTAGTTTATACATATAATTGATTATTGGTTATTTGTACGGTTCGCCGACGCGATTAACTTATAAAACTCATAATTCATCATTCATAACTCATAATTTCATAACTCATAATTTAATTATTCATGCCAAATCAGATAGTTACACTTACGCAAGCAGAGCAAACCTTAGAAAAACAACTGTCGACCTCCGCCAAAACACTTACGCTTACAGTAGGTGATGTAGCAACGCTGACGGGCTTGAACACTGACGATTCCAAGCACGCCCTGGAAGCATTGATGGCAAAGTACATCTGCCGCCTCAAAGTTACGGAAGCGGGCGATTTGATTTACGATTTTGGGAGTTCACTGCTCAGACGAGGCGAAAAAACGTTCAAAGAACACTTAGCAGACGTACAAGATTTTTTATGGAAAGTTTTTCAACTATTTTTTAGGGCATGGATTGCGGTTACATTGGTTTTTTATTTTATTGTGTTCTTGGTTGTAATCATAGGCATCATTATCGCTGCGCTTGCGGGTGATGGAGATGGTGATTTTGACGTAGGCGATATTTTTGCAGGCTTTTTTCAGGCACTGATAGAGATGTTCCGTATGATTTTTATTTGGGATACTTTCACCAACAATACTTATTATGCCACTGACAGTCGCGGGTATCAGTACAAACATTACGAATCCAAAAAGTCGACTTGGAACAAGAAAAAAAATAAAAAGGGCGAAATAGAAATAGGAGAGGAGAAGAAAAGTTTTGTGGCTTCAGTGTATGATTTTGTTTTTGGACCGCCGCGCGTTCAGACTACACAGCTTGACAATCTCAAAGAATTTGCCGCCTACTCACGCAAGCAAAATGGCATCGTGGTTACGCCCGAAGTGATGGGCTTGGCGGGATATGAAGCAGACGAGGCAGACAAATTTATGGTGGAGGCAATGACGCGGTTTAGCGGGAAAGCAGAAGTTACCGAAAACGGCGTTCTTTATGGTGATTTTGAGGAATTAGGCAGAACCGCGACGCAGCAGGCAGATGAAAAGGTAGTTTGGTTTTGGGACGAATACGAGCCTGAATACGAAATTACGGGCAATGAGGGTGGCAGAAACGCAGGAATTATTGGCATGAACGTTTTTAATATGGTAGTTTCGGGCGTGGTGATAGGGCTGGGGGCAGGCGACCCAAGCCTTCCTGCATGGCTCACAGTAGGGTTTGGGTGGATTCCTATGGCTTTTTCTACTGTATTTTTTAGCGTACCTATTTTGCGTTCGTTTTCTATTTTGCCAAAACAGAAAAAACGGCACTTTACCAATATCAGAAAACGCCTCATGAAGGTAATTTATCAAGACAGGGACAAGGAAGTGTCTATGGAAGAACTCATGCAAGCGGTCAATGTCCAAAGCAAAGGCGAGGAAAACCTTTCCAAAGCGCAAATAGAGAAGGTAATGAACGATTTGATTTTTGATTTTCAGGGCGAAATGGTCATCAAAGAGGACGGGAAAGTAGTCTATCAGTTTGCAAAACTCAAAATGGAACTGGACGAGGCAGAGAGGTTACGCAGGGAAAAAGGCTTTGGCAACGCCCCCGCCAAGGTGATATTCGATTCAGGCGTATAGATTTTGGTAAAAAAATCGTTTTATCCCATTTTGGAGGTGGAAAAGGCATTTCTGTATTTTATCCCCCTTTGGAGGGGGTAGGGGGAGGAAAAAGCAGTAGTAGAAAAATAAAAAAAAGCATGAAAAAGTGCCGTTATGCACGAGACTTAGCTTTAAAAAAGAATAATTAATCAGTAATAAAAACTAAAAAAAATGCAATATACAGTAGATAAAAAAGGATATTACGGCAAGTTCGGTGGTGCATATATTCCTGAAATGCTTTACCCCAATGTAGAGGAATTAGAAAGCAAATACCTGAAAATCATTTATTCACAAGATTTTCAGCAAGACTTTCAGCAGCTTTTGCGCGATTATGTGGGCAGACCTACCCCTTTGTATTTTGCAAAGCGTTTATCGGAAAAGTACAAAACCAATGTCTATCTCAAACGCGAGGATTTGAACCATACAGGCGCGCACAAGATTAACAATACCATTGGGCAGATTTTGGTTGCCCAGCGTTTGGGCAAGACCAGAATCATTGCCGAAACAGGTGCAGGGCAGCATGGAGTTGCGACCGCAACTGTCTGTGCATTAATGGGTTTGCAGTGCATTGTCTATATGGGCAAAGTGGATATCGAGCGACAAAAGCCTAATGTGGAACGTATGAAAATGCTTGGTGCGGAGGTGCGCCCTGCCCTGAGCGGTAGCCAAACCCTCAAAGATGCTACCAACGAAGCTATCCGCGATTGGATAAATAACCCTTTGGATACACACTACATCATTGGTTCGGTCGTGGGACCTCACCCTTATCCCGACATGGTGGCTCGTTTTCAGGCAGTTATCAGTGAAGAAATCAAGGCGCAGTTGGCTTTCAAAACAGGCAGAGATTATCCTGACTACGTGCTTGCCTGCGTGGGCGGAGGCAGCAATGCCGCAGGTGCTTTTTACCATTTTTTGGATAATCCTCATGTAAAACTAATAGGATTGGAGGCGGCAGGGCAGGGCGTAAATAGCGGACACTCAGCCGCTACCACCGTACTGGGCAAGATAGGAATTTTGCATGGCAGCAAATCCCTGCTCATGCAAACCGCAGATGGGCAAGTAGTAGAACCCTACTCTATTTCCGCAGGCTTGGATTATCCAGGCATCGGACCTATTCATGCACACCTATTTGATACCCAACGTGCTGAATTCCACCCTGTTACTGACGAAGATGCCATGCAAGCAGGACTTTTGTGCAGTCGCTTGGAGGGAATTATTCCCGCGATTGAAACGGCTCATGCGATTGCTTATTTGGAAAAATTAAATGCAAAACCAAACGAAGTAGTAGTGATAAACCTCTCAGGCAGAGGCGATAAGGATTTGCAGACGTATATTAAGTGGTTTGAAGATAAATAACGGTTTACTATTTTGTGCAAGTGGGGAAATTTGAATTCCGTCAGCCCCATTTGTACAAAACTGATGTCAGCAGAAGTTATTCTTTTATCATTAATTCAGTGTTTGTCGTCCAAAGTCCAAAATATGGATTTTGAGCATCTGCTCTTTTTAGTAAAATTAAAAATGGTTTGTCAAATATCATTTTTTTGGGTTTAGGTTTTTCGTATTCTTCTTCCATTGCATCTGTTGTAACAGCAACTTCAGCTTCACTTTCTATTTCTGCTCCACTTTCATCTAAAATAAAAGCCGTTCTTTGCCAAGCACGTTCAATTTGAAAACTTTGCTTGTCTGTACTGAAACTATTTCCTTCCAATGAAGCGTAATTTGTTTCAATATTGAAGTTGAATTTAGGAATGATTACAATATCTTCTGCACTATAATTGTATTTCCAATTGATTTTTTCGTTTATCATTTCAGTCTTTCCGATTTTTATTAGTTTTTCAATTTTTTTTGTCATTTCGGTAATTGATTTGAAACTTTGGTTAGTCTTAAACAAAATAATTTCGTGTTCTTTGTCCTTTGGTAATAATTTTATGATGAAGTTATTGTCGTTTTTATAGTAAATTATCTGGACAATGCCCAGCTGATTGTAATTGTCATAACCAGTAACACCAAATGATGATACTTTTTGCCCGTCAAAAATTAATTGGTTATTGAAACTTTGAAGTTTGAATTCAAAAGGCAAAGACTTGTTAAATTCTGCTCTTGCAGTTATTAAATTTCCGTCAACTTGCCCACTGACAGCATACTCGTTACTTTTTAAAACATCTTTAAAAGAAGTGGATTGATTGAGTAATTTCAAGTCAAAATTTTTATCAGAAATTATCAAAGGTAAATTTATTTGTTTTCTAATTTCGTCCCAAGCAAAAAGTAAAGTAGCACAGTAAACAGAGTTTTTGTCATTAGAAATTTTATGCTCCAATGTCGGAATAAACTGTGTCTTTTCAAATTCAGAAAGTTTTTTCCCTTCTGAGAATTTTCTATCTTTCTCGCAACTAAATAATGTCGTCAAGATAAGTGTCAGTATGATTGCTATTTGTTTTTTCATAATCTCTGCTAATATATCGATTTTGAAAGTAAAATTTGTATAATTTCTCCTGCGAAAATACCAACAAATAGGAAAATTCGTATATTTGCTCGCTTTAAACATTAAAATTTGAACATTGAACTTTAACTATATTAATTAAACTAAAATCATGGCATTTATTCAAAATATTGTTGCCCGACAAATCTTAGATTCTCGCGGCAATCCTACCATAGAAGTAGATGTGCTTACTGAAAATGGACATATTGGCAGAGCCGCCGTTCCTTCTGGCGCATCTACAGGCAAGCACGAGGCTGTCGAGCTTCGCGACAATGACAAATCCGTTTTCATGGGCAAGGGCGTACTCCAAGCCGTAGCCAATGTCAATGACCTCATTGCCGAAGAACTGATTGGGTATTCTGTTTTTGAGCAAAACCTCATTGATAGAATTTTAATCCAACTGGACGGCACGCCCAACAAGGCAAAATTAGGCGCAAACGCAATTCTGGGCGTTTCACTTGCCGTTGCCAAAGCCGCCGCCAAAGAATCAAAAATGTCATTGTACAGGTACATCGGTGGTGTAAATGCCAATACCTTGCCTGTGCCTTTGATGAATATTTTGAATGGAGGTAGCCACGCTGATAACTCTATTGATTTTCAGGAGTTTATGGTTATGCCTGTCAAAGCCGAAACTTTCCGCGACTCGCTTCGCATGGGTACTGAAATTTTCCATCATTTAAAAACCGTATTGAAAAGCAAAGGTTTTTCTACCAACGTAGGTGATGAAGGTGGTTTTGCCCCTAACATCAAGTCCAACGTGGAGGCAATCGAAATCGTGTTACAAGCCATCGAAAAGGCGGGCTACAAACCTGGCGAAGATGTGTTTATCGCCTTGGACGCGGCGGCTTCTGAGTTTTATGAAGAAGAAACTGGCACTTACCATTTCAAAAAATCTACAGGAGATAGGCTCACTTCCAGCGAAATGGCAAATTATTGGGCGGACTGGTGCAAAAAATATCCAATCCTTTCTATCGAAGACGGCATGGCTGAAGACGACTGGGCGGGCTGGAAAGAACTGACAGATTTGACAGGTAAAAAAATACAACTCGTTGGAGATGACCTTTTTGTAACCAATGTAACTCGCCTCCAGCAAGGCATAGACCAATCCATCGCCAACTCAATTTTGGTCAAAGTAAATCAGATTGGCTCTTTGACCGAAACGATTGACGCGGTAAACTTAGCAAAAAGAAACGCTTATAAGAGCATCATGTCGCACCGTTCTGGTGAAACTGAGGATAGCACGATTGCAGATTTGGCAGTGGCACTCAATACTGGACAAATCAAAACTGGCTCTGCTTCTCGTTCTGACCGCATGGCAAAGTACAACCAACTGCTTCGCATTGAGGAAGAACTTGGCGAAATGGCATATTTCCCTGGCGTAAAATTCTAAGGATAAAAAATAAGCATCATAAAAAAGTAGAAAGCCTTTTAGTAGGTTTTCTACTTTTTTTTCAATAAATTTTTGCAGAAGTAATAATTTCTCTCTTCCTTTCAGAATTAATATGGGACAAGTATTTAAAAATCAAAGAGTTAAATAATGGCAAACGAAAAGAAAACTGATATTTTTATCAGCAAATTGCTTGATAATGCAAAAATTGACTATACGCCCAACGGAAGTGAGATAAAAGAAATTCAAGAGGCTTTGAAAACTGCTTCTAAAAAAGGTACAGGCAATGCTGGTTTTACACAAGGCAGTGAAGAGAATATTTGTTTGAAAAATAAAAAATTTGTATAGACTTTAACTTTTTAAAACATGAACTACAAAATATCCTTCGAGAAAAGGGCGAAGTTAGCAATGGAAAATCTATCCAAGCAGCAGCCAGTTACCTTAGAAAAAGCACTAAAACAGGTGCAGTGGCTCAAAGAAATGAGCCAAACAAAGCAGAAGAAACAAAGAGATTGATATACGGGCTTGGTGAACTACTGCAATAATACCTATTTCTTTTTGTTCTTGGTAAATCTTATAAAAAACAGCATAAGGGTATTTTTGCGTAATAGCTCTTCTTATTTCATTCCTTATTTTTTGGTATAAATATGGATTTTTTTCTAAAAAACGAATGACTTCATCAAAAGAGAGTAGGAATTGGTCGCCTAAGTTTTCTTTCTGCGCTTCATACCATTCAATGATTTCCAAGATGTCAGTTGCTGCTTCATTGGAAACAATTACCTCATATTTCATAGTCATATTTTTCTACTATTTTCTTTCTCAAATCCGCCCATTTGATTGCACTTTCGGGATTTGCTTCGTATTTCGCCAAACGTTCCTCTAAAAGCAAGCCTAATGCTTCTGGTATTTCTTCTTTTTTGTTATGAATTGCCTGAATTTCTTGTTCAAAACTTTCAGGTTCAAAGGTTTTTTTGCGAAGAAAAAACACAAAATCAAGCACTTCTTGTAGCTTTTCCATAGGCAAATCACGCAGTCCGTAAATAATATTTCTTTGTACTTCTATGGTTTCCATCTTGATTATTTATTTTTTAGTAAAAATAAGCATTTCTTTAAAAGCAGTCAAATTTCTGAGAAAAAAGCATCAGACTCGCAAGCGTCGCACCGTTTGAGAGTTTGGTGCTTTGATGAAGCGTTTTTCAGTTCAAAATACTCAAATCATAAAGGTTAAACTTATTGTCATCTGTGATGAGTATGATGTTTTCTGTGATGGATTGGGCGATGAGTAGCCTGTCAAATGGGTCGTTGTGGTGAAAAGGTAGGGTAAGTAACATTTTCAAATGTTCAAAATTGTAATCTATGATTGAAAAGTTATTTGCTACCAAGAAATCTTCCAAATCAGGAAAGGAAATGGTCATCTGTAACTTGCCAATACCTACTTTGATGGCAATTTCCCAAAGGCTAATTTTACTCACAAAAACCTGATTTTGTGGGTTTTCAATCTCACGAACAATTTTATTTTTGAGTTGCATATTTTCCTCAATATACCAAATCAAAATATGAGTATCTATCAAATATTTCATGGCATATATTCTTTAAATTCTTCCAAAGGTTCGTTGAAATTATTGGCAATGTAAGGAAATATCCCTTTCCCACAACCAAACTGACGTGCTTTTTTGGGTGGTTCTTGCGAGGTTTGTACGGCATTTTGGAGTGTTTTACTTAGTTCCAATAATAAATTGGTGTCATTAAGCATAATTATCCATGTAATTAATTGATATTTAATATGTTCTATTTCTGTATTCATAGTTTCTTTTCTGTAAAAATAAGAAATTTCTAAGAAAAATGAGTAATTAAAATGAAAAAAAGCATCAAAATTTGCGAGTATTGGATTTCACGCTTCAAGAGATAGAAACAAGTGAGTTGGTGCATTTTGCGGAGGAGAGTTTTGCCCCCACCATCACACCCGCGCGCCTATCACCAAAACATCGTCAGTCTGAGGTATTGCGCCTTTCCAGTCTTCGTGCCACTCTGTTAGCAGTGTTTCCTGCTCGTGCATGGGCATACTTTGGATTTGAAAAAGTAACTCTCTGAAATGTCTTTTCATCAGTTTCTTGTTGTCTTCGCCACCAAACTGGTCATGGTAGCCATCAGAAAATAGGTAAAAACTGAACTCACCTTCGTTTTTGGGCAAGGGAATGGTAGTCTGCGTAAACTGGATTTCCTCGCCAGACGCGTGTCCGCCAATGTGCAGATTATCACCATTTATCACTTCCATTTTGCCATTTTCTATATACACTAAGGGGTTTTTTGCCCCTGCGAACTTCAATTCCCGCTTTTCTTTGTCAATCACTACCAGCGCAATGTCCATTCCATCGCGACTGATGGAGGATTCCTGTTTCAGCAGTTTTCTAATCCCAATATGCAAACCTTTCAAGATATGCGCTGGCTCTATAATATGGTGATAATCAAAAAGTTCGTTCAGAATTTCATAGCCTATCAAGCTCATAAAAGCACCAGGAACGCCATGCCCAGTACAGTCCACCGCCGCCAAGATGAGTTTATTTCCTTTTTGATTAAAGTAATAAAAATCACCAGAAACAATGTCTTTGGGTTTGAAAATCAGAAAACTATCAGGAAACTGTTGCTGAATAGTTTGGACGCTTGGCAGGATATTTTGTTGAATATTTTTTGCATAATTGATGCTTGAAGTAATGCTATGATTTTGTGCTTTGATTGCCTTGTTTTGGTCATTAATCAGTTCTATGTTAGTCCTGAGTTCCTCTAAGTTTTGTGATAAGGACTCATTTGCCTCGTTCAGCTCCATCGTGCGCTGTTTTACAGTCAGTTCCAGTTGCTCATTGTTCATTCGCAGTTCGGTAGAGAGGCTTTCTACTTGGCTAAAAGCATTGGAAAACTTTTTGGATAGAATCAAGGTTTGGCTAAAAACAAACACAAACAAACCAACAGGCATGATGCTGGGTAGCTGAAATACAAAATTGGCAACGAGAATGTCATTGACCGCCGCCGCAAATATCGTAAGCATACCTACCGCAAAAGTAATGCTTCCTTCCCTGTCTTTGAGCAGGATACGAATGACAAAATAAATGGCATACGCAATGGCGAGCAAGGTAGTAACCTGAAAATAAATCAAAAACTGGGAATAAAAAAAGCCTTTGGTCAGCAGTACAGACAGCGAAAATATACCACCAATCACCACGCAAATCTTCCTGACCCACTTTGAGAAATCTTGTGGGTACAAGGTATTAATAAAGACTGCGAGCAAGGGAACTGCCAAATAAAAAGTAAGATATGATAACTTATTCCCAAGCTCAAAGGGGGCTTGGGGAAACAAATCTGTCAAATAATAATCATCTGTTACCAAAATTCTTATCGCAATAGTAAAGCAAAAAAAGGCAAACCAAAGCGTGGCGGCTTCTTTCTGGCGAAATATATACAAGCTGATATGATAGCACCCCATCACGACCAGTACGCCAAAAAGGAAAAAACTAATCATCATGGTCGCTTCGTAGCTTCTGCGGATTTGTGATGCCTTGCCCAGCGTAATTGCCTGCGTAATCCCACCGAGCCTGCCCGCATAGTTAGCAATGTGCAATACAATTTCTACGGTATCTCGCTGTGGTGTAAAATAATAAACGTCAGGATTGTAATACCCTTCCGTTGTTTCTGCCGAAGTGCCTAAATTATGCGGGTGATTGACTAATTTGTTTTGAATGAAAAGTGCATAATTGGTCGCAATAAATTTTGTTTTGATGCCCAAAAGTTCATTTTCCTTGTACTGAGCAGGCACTTTGACCAGCAAGCGATAAGTCGCATATCCTTCTCTGCTCAGTTTTTTCCCTTTTTCTATCTCATAATTGCCCCAGCTATTCGGTACAGTAGCTATGATAGATGGCTTTACTTGCTCAAAATCAAGCCCTTGCAAATATTGCTGCCAATAAAATTCCCATTCTCCTTTGAGCAAAACTGTTCCATCAGTTTCAAAATTATAGGCACTCAGGTCTAACTTTCCGTTTCGTGCTTCTGATGACTGTTTTTTGGCTTGATGACAAGAAAAAAAACTGGTCAAAAAAAACAATAAAGCGATAAGGCACGCGTTCCTCGAATAATTTTTACTTTTGAAAACAAATTGCATACAAAGTATTTTTTATCAAGATATTGATTAGCAATAGATTATGATTAATTTTTAAGAAAAATCTTTAAATTATTTCCCTTTTCTTACAAAGGTAGGTGAATAAAAACTTGTGGGGATTTTTTTATACGAAACAGTGTTTTTACTATGCTATAAATTTTAGAACCTACCTTTACCGTTAGCCATTGTCCAAAGCTAAGGGGAAAAGAAATACCAACCAATAGTTTAGGAAAAGTTCTTTGTAGGGTGATATAAAGAAATTGGATTAATGCAAAAAGATTCGTTTTTAGGCTTTGGGCAAGGTAAAATAAAATGTACTTCCCTCACCTACTTCACTTTCTACCCAGATTTTGCCGCCGCTTTTCTCTACTATGTTTTTCACTAAGCTCAATCCCAGCCCTGTGCCTATCTCGCCTGCAGTGCCTTTGGTAGTAATGCCTTTTTCTGTAAATAGCATTGCTTTTTGCGCTTCGTCCATGCCTTTGCCTGTATCTTTGACGGCAATCGTTTCCATGATGTCGTTTTTTGTATAGTTAAAAATTGTAATTTCACTATTTTCATAGCTAAATTTGAGGGCATTGGAAATGAGATTTCGGAGGATAATCCGCAAATAGTTTTCATCTGCAAACACTTGACTATCAACATTCGTTTGGTTTTTGAGTGTGATATTTTTATTCGCAGCTATATCATTCAAAAAGTCTATTTTTTCATTGATTAATTTATTCAAATCAATCAATGTAGGATTGCTCATTTCGCCTTGCATCTGGTCTTTTGCCCAAAGTAACAGATTTTGCAGGGTTTCATCAGTATTTTTAAACTGCTTGTATAGCTTTGTTTTGATAAGTTCTAACTCTGTACTGTTGAGAATATGAGGGTCTAAAATATTGATGGCACTCCCCAGCGCGGCAATAGGGCTACGGAGGTCGTGCGCTATGATAGAGAATAACTTATCTTTATTTGAATTGAGTTTTTGTAGTTCTATGGATTGTATTTCTATCTCTCTATTTTTCTTGTTCAGTTCTTCGTTTTTTAGTTGTATTTCTTGGGTTCGTTCTTTTACTTTTTGCTCCAATTCTTCGTTTCTTACTTGTATTTCTTGGGTTCGTTCTTTTACTTTTTGCTCCAATTCTTCGTTTTGTTCTTTGGCAAGTTGCTCTCTTTCTACGGATTGTAACAGTTTTTGTTCTACCAATTCCTTTTTGGCTGCACTAATCTTGTCCGCCAATGCCAAAGAAAACAAGGTCATTTCAATCAAACTCCCAAAAAACAAGGCGTTGTGTGTGTAGATGGAAGCAGGTACAATTCTTAAAAACTCCAATAAAGTAATAACTGCACCTACCAGAAAAGCAATATTTCCCAAAAAATAAAAACGAACATCACCTCGCCTTTTCATAAATGCCACCAAAGCAATCACCATCAAAAATAAGCAGGAAGCCGCAAAATAAAGAGCATACAAGGTTACAATATAAGGATATAATACCGCCACAAATAAACATACAAATAATAAAACACCTATACCTATCATCACTTTTGTTGCCCTGCTTGCCCAGTATAGCCATTCATTTAGCTTTAAAAAGGAAAGTATGAACAAGAAGTGCGACACTGCCCATAATGCGACTCTGCCCCACATTAAAAAGATTTGGTATTTGGGCGGAGAGGGAGCAACTATATAAGCGTAAAAATCTATATTCCCTACTAAAATAGCGCAAAGGCTAATGATGTAAAAAAAATAGGCTTTATCTCTTAACGTAAAGAATAACAACAGATTATAAAACAAAAGCAAGCTAAGTCCGCCAGCATATAAAATATAAATAGTTTGGATAGTATGCCTGTCCTCTATCCAAAAGTTAGAAAAATCTTTGCTAAAAAATGCCATACCAGAAAGCACATAGCTGGACATGACGATAGAAATATCATGCGCTCTGGTGATGTGAAAGTACAGGGTACTTGTACCTGCGGGAAGGCTAATATATTCATAATCAGTGGCTTTCTTGTAGAGTCGCGTCAAGATAAGGCGAGAATTTTGAGTAGATAGATGGTTACTATCTTGCAAGAAAATATCTACTCGTTCAAAGATACCAATTTGTAAGCCTAACTTTACGCTATCATTATTCAGGTTATTGAGGTTGCACCTGAGCCAATAGGATTTTGCTTGATGGTCGAAGTGCTTGATATTCAGAGGCACGAACTTTTGCTGGATTTGTGGCGCAGTTACGTTCGAAATTGTTTGCGTAGCAGAGGTATCAACCCAAACAGAAAGGAAAGGAATAAAAGAGTGCATTTTTCCCTTGTCCAGTTCCTTGATTTCTAACACAGGCACCTGGGCAAAGGCTATCTTTGTAAAAAATAAAAAGATGAGTAAAAGTGGAACTCTTTTTTTCATGCTCAAATTTAAGCACTACAATCCTAAATTACAAAAAATTAGCCCTTCGGCAAAGTAAAATAAAAGATACTTCCCTTGCCTACCTCGCTTTTTACCCAGATGTTGCCACCATTTTTCTCTACGAACTCCTTGCAAAGGATTAAGCCCAGTCCTGTGCCTTTTTCGCCTGCTGTGCCGTCGGTGCTGTAATTGGTGTGAATGTCAAATAGTTTTTGTTGTTTTTCGACTTTGATGCCAGTGCCGTTATCTTGGACAGTAAGGGTGGTCAGTCTGTCTTTTTCCATCGCAGTGATGGTGATAAGTCCGTTATTTTCTGAAAATTTGATGGCATTATTTATCAAGTTGCGGAAGATAAACCTGACATGGTTCAAATCTGCCCATATTTTTATGTCAGGAGAGATGGTATTTTGAAATTGAATTTCTTTGGTGAAGAGCATGGGCGCAAACAGTGCCATATTTTCCTCCACGATTTTATAGGCATTTATTTTTTCCTGTTTTGCACCTTCGCCTTGCATTTCATTTTTTGCCCAAACGAGTAAGTTGTTCAGCGTAAAATCTACACTGCTAAACTGCCTGCCAAGTTCTGCTTTGATAAATGTCAGTTCATCAGTATTGAGCATTTCTGGGTCTAAAATATCTATGGTATTTCGCAGGGCAGCTACGGGATTGCGAAGGTCGTGGGCAATGATAGAAAAAAGTCTGTCTTTGAATACATTTAGTTTTCTCAGTTCTGTGGCTTGTTTAGCAATTTGAAGTGTTCTTTCTTGTACCTTCTGTTCTAATACCTCGTTTTGCTCCCTGACCAATTTTTCGTTTTCCTGCGTTTGGGCTAAGAGTGCTTTTTGCGAAAGTCGTCTTTCTCTGCGGATTAGGTTGATTCTATCGCCCAGTGCCAAGGAAAACATCCAGACTTCTATGAAAGTTCCAAGATATACAGCATTACGATTGATGGGATTAAAAGGCAATAACCCATTGATAACGGCTAAGTAAGTAATGGTGCTGGCTACCAAAAAAGTCCAGCCCAAGGCGTAGAAATGGGCGTATTTATGTCTTTTGACGACTAAATAATAGGAAGTAAGCAGGCAGGTAAGCGTGAGCAATAGAACGAATAATTGGTGGCTGGCTGTCAAAACGACCAACTCAACCCCAGCTATCCTCAGTAAGGGGTAAACGCCTGATAATATGAGTATTTCAAGCAGTATGAGTCTTTTTATCCAAGGTAGGTGCTTGCCTAACTGTAAATATTGAATACAAAAAAGACCTACAAAGAAATATAAGGGCGCGCTCCAAAACAAAAAATAATAACTCGTCCAAGTAATACCCGTAGGGAACAAAGAATAGCCATTAGAATAGGTACTTACCAGTGTTACCGAGAGTAAATACCCCAAATACAAAACATAAATGTGGTCTTTGGTAGAAATATACAAAAAAGAATTATACAGAAACATGAGCATCAATGCCCCCACAAAGCCCGCCATCAAGTATTCGTTCAGGCTTTTGTTTTTATAAAGGGAACGAATCGTGCCTACCTGCAAGGGAACTTCGAAGGTGGCTTGGGTGGCAATACGAATAAAATAAGTCTTGACTTGTCTATTTTCTGCCTTGGCGAGCGGTAGCCAAAAAGCATTGACAATATTGTAATATTTTTCATTTTCAGGGCGCATCGTGCCTGTGAGATAGGGCTTGCCGTAGCTTCCTGCGCTGTCTGGGGCATAAAAATCTATGTACCACGCCTTTTTTGTACTTACTTCTGCCCAAGCATCTTCGTCTGACTGGTTTTGGAAGCTGAACCTGAACCAAAAAGCAGAACGCGTAGCTGCACGCGCAAAAATATCTTTCTTATTCAGCACAAATTTTGCCTGATTTTCAGGAGTTAAGATGTCTTGTATGCTCATCTTTCCTTCTTTATCTTCCATAAAGTAGGTTTGCTTGCCCACCAAAAGAAGGTCATTTTTGTCTTTGAGAATGACAAACTTTTCTGCTTGGGCATACAAACCCAAGCATTGACAATAAAAAAGTACAAAAAGTAAAAGTTTTCTCATCTCAATTTTATAAAATTTTTAAATATCATCTATGCTTTTGGC
The DNA here is from genome assembly GCA_013298985.1 of Cytophagales bacterium. Taxonomy (GTDB): domain Bacteria; phylum Bacteroidota; class Bacteroidia; order Cytophagales; family Thermoflexibacteraceae; genus Thermoflexibacter. The sequence goes on along the minus strand of JAAFJS010000019.1, from coordinate 14,623 downwards.
AATGTAAAATAAAACGTACTCCCCTTGCCTACCTCGCTTTCTATCCTGATAGTGCCGCCGTTTTTCTCTACCAAGTCTTTCACCAAAGTCAAGCCTAAGCCACTTCCACCTTCACCCTCTGTTCCTTTGGTGGTGTAGTACAGATTGGTAAAAAGTTTGTTTTTTTCTGCTTCGGTCATGCCTACGCCTGTATCTTTGACAGCAATTTGTATATTTTTACCCTCGTCTTTGCTACTAATAATAATTTCGCCTTTTTTATTTGTAAACTTCAAGGCATTGGAAATCAGGTTTCTAAAAATAGTTTGTAAGTGATTTTTGTCTGCCAATACTTCCACCGCAGGATTGATTTCGTTTTTGAGTTTGATTTTCTTTTTGCTTGCTATTTTTGCTAAAAATTCTATCGTTTCATCTGCTATCACACTAATTCTTAGCGATATAGGATTGATGATTTCTCCTTGCATTTGGCTTCTTGCCCAGTGGAGTAGGTTTTGTAGGGTTTCATCTGTTGCCTTGAACTGCTTGATAAGCTCTTTTTTGATAACATCTAACTCTCCTTTTGTCAAAATGTCAGGGTCTAAAATCTCAATAGAATTTTTCAATGCGCCCATTGGGCTGCGAAGGTCGTGCGCTATGATAGAGAACAGTTTGTCCTTTTGTGTATTGATTTCTGTGAGTTTTTTTGCCTGTAACTGCACAAACTCACTGCTTTGCTCCAATTCCTCTTTTTGCTGCACCAGTTCTTCATTGGCACTTTCTAAGTCTTTTGTTCGTTTATTGACCAATTTTTCTAATTTTTGATTCTGTTTTTGCAAAAAGCGCACTCGCACGCTGTAAAATGTAAAAGAGCCACCTATCACAGTACCTAACACCAATGCCCTAAACCACCAAGTTGCCCACCAAGGCGGTAAAATAGTGATAGTCAGGCGTGTGCTTTCTTCATTCCAAACACCGTCATTGTTGCTTGCCTTTACATGGAAAACATAAGTCCCAGCATCAAGATTAGTGTAAGTGGCATTGCGCTGGCTGCCTACCTTATTCCACTCTTGCTCAAAGGGTGCTAAACGGTACGCATACTGGTTTTTTTCACTTTGGGTAAAATTTAGGGCTACAAAATCCAGTGTAAACACCGAATGGGTGTGTGTAAGTATAATTGCCTGAGTATGGCTAATATCTTTTTTGAGGAGTGAATCAGGCGCGCCTACGGAAATACTTTTATTAAAAACCTTAAAATCAGTAAACACCACCACAGGCAAATTTGGGTTATCTCTCACACTATCAGGGTGAAAGACATTGATTCCGTTGATAGTTCCCAGTAAAATTTCGCCATTTTTGTTTTGGGTAGCCGAATTGATTTTGAACTGCTTACTCACCAAACCATCACTTTCAAAATAGTTTTTAAACGTCTTTTTTTCTACGTCAAAGCAAGAAAGTCCTTGACTTGTAGCCAACCAAAGCCTGCCTTTTTTATCTTCGGTGATAGAGAGGATTTCATTATTAGGCAGCCCATCAGCAGTGGTAAAGTGCTGGAATTTTCCCTGCAACTCCATCAAGTTTATCCCTTCTCTTGACCCAAACCAAAGCCTATGCTTGCTATCCTCTGTAATACAAAGCATAGCATCACTGCTGATACTCAGTGAATCCTTGGGATTGTGCAAATAAGTGATTGTTTTTCTTGTTTTTATATCAAAAAAATGTAATCCATTGAGTGTAGCTATCCACCAGTTGCCCTTGCTGTCTTGTTTGAGGGCGTGTATGTATTCAGGGCGAATATCTATGTTTAGTTTCTCAACAAGATTCTCAAACTTTTTACTTTTTTCGTCCAACAGATGTAAACCACCATAGCTTGCTACTAACATCTGCTCGTCCATATTGGCAAATGCAAAAACGCAATTCAGATTTGCTGTACCTGCACTATTGATGTTTTTTTGATTTAAAAAATGCTCAAATTTTCTTTCTTTTTCATTCAATAAATTTACGCCACCCAGCCAAGAGCCGAACCACATACGCCCTTGCGTATCTTCATGTATGCGTAATATAGGATTGGCACTGATGCCATCGGCATTTTTAGGATTGTACTTGAAATAGGAAATGTTGTCGTGGTCTTGGAGGGCGATTCCCTCCTCTGTCCCTATCCATAGCCGTTCTTTGCGGTCTATCCAGAGGGAATTAACGATAGAATTGGACAGGGGAATAGGCAGGCGAAAGAATTTTTCTTTGTATCTGTCCCAAATACTCAGCCCTTTAGAAAATGTACCTACCCAAATGCGTCCTTGTCTGTCTTTGTAAATACTTCTTACAGTATTACTTATCACACTGTACGGATTTTTTTCATCATGTACGAAATTAGTAAATGTATTGGTTTGGGAATTATAGCGACTTAGCCCGCCATTTTCTATCGTAAAAAGCAGATTTTCACCATCTTGGCAAACTTCCACTGCACCATTGGTAAGAATCGTATTAGGATTGCCTTCCTCTGCCCTATAAGTGGTAAATTGCTTGTTTTTTAAGTTATATCGGCTAATGCCACCGTAAAAAGTTGTTATCCATAGTGTTTCTTTTTTGTCATAAAAAAGTTTATGTATGGTATTGTCTGTGAGGCTATTGGCATCTTTTTCCTTTTTTGCAAAATGTGTAGTTTTTTTGGTAGGGAGATGAAAGTGATACATTCCTCTGCCATTACTGCTCACCCAAAAATCGTCAGGAGAAGTCTGCGCTATCGAGCCAAAAATATGCGCTCCCTCAAAGAAACCCTCAAAAAAATCCCAGCGTTTGGTTTTGATGTCCAGCCGCCCAAATCTGTTATTCCCGCTAATCCATAAGTTGCCTTTGTCGTCTAAAAAAAGTGCAAAAATGACCAAATTACCCACTTCTTTGATTTTCTCAATTTGATTGAGAGAAGGTATGTACCTGTCCAAACCCTGCGGCGTTGCTATCCAAATATTGCCTTCTCCATCTTCGCAAATACTCTCTATTAGGTTATCGGACAGGCTATTGGGTTTTGCGGCATTTTTCTTAAAAACCCTGAACTGATAGCCATCGTATCTGTTCAGTCCATCATCTGTCCCAAACCACATAAATCCCTGCCTGTCCTGCAACATACAATTCACTGTCGCATTAGAAAGTCCCTGCTCTACTGACAAGTGCCAAAACTTGGGCGTTTGGGCAACTGTGAAAGTAGAGGACAGCACGACTAAAATCATTACAGAAAAAAATAATTTTAGCTGCCTCAAAAGTAGATTTGTATCATATAAACTACACATTTTCAACTACTTTACTGTAATAAATCAATTAGTAAATTTTAGTAAATTATTATTTTTTTTGCAATGTAAAATAAAACGTACTCCCCTTGCCCACTTCGCTTTCTACCCAAATTTTACCACCGTTTTTCTCTACAAATTCCTTGCACAAAATCAAGCCCAAAGCTGTTCCCTTTTCGCCATGCGTGCCGTCAGTGCTATAGTTGGTATTGATGTTAAACAGTTTTTTCTGCTGTTCCTGCCTGATGCCTATGCCTTTGTCTTTGACAGCAATCGTTACAAAATCGCCTTTCTCGACCGCAGAAACTGTAATCACACCTTCTTTTTCGGAAAACTTAATGGCATTATTGAGCAGGTTGCGGAGAATGAAGCGAAAGTGATTGAGGTCTGCGTAAGCCTTTGTTTGCTCATCTACCGCATTGGAAAGTAATATTTCTTTTGCTTTGAGCATTGGCTCAAATAGCTTGGCATTATTATCTACAATCTGGTGAATATCAATATTTTCAACTTTCATCACTTCTCCTTTCATTTGGCTTTTTGCCCATGCGAGTAGATTGTTCAGGGTAAAATCCATGCTATTAAACTGCCTGCTAAGTTCCTCCTTGATAAATGCTAACTCGCTGGTATTGAGCATTTGGGGGTCTAAAATATCTATTGTATTTCGCAACGCGGCTACAGGATTCCGCAGGTCGTGGGCTATGATAGAAAAAAGGCGGTCTTTGAGCTTGTTGGTTTCGTTCAGGTATTCTGCTTGCTGCATGATTTCTTCGTTTTGTATCAGAATTTCTTGGTTTCTTTCCTCTGCCAATTTTTGGAAATATTCCGTATTCTGTATGAAAAAAGAAAGAAAATAATAAGTGGAGATGAGGAAAAGGAAAGTGATAAGAACAATATTGAGCATCAGAAGCATAAATTTCTCAGAAGAGAAGGGAAGCTCGTTCATGTTGTATAGAAAAAAATAGCTAATCACTATCAATATACCAATGTAGCCAAAAAATAGTTTTCTTAGCCTACCATTCTCAAAAATAAAAAACACACCTATCAATGTCAATAGCCAAAATGACTGCAACTCCATCGCTTTTAGTACAATCACTTGGATAAAAAGAGAGATAGGAAAATAAATAAAAATAAATATACGCGCAGAAACGGAGCGTTTTTGAGATTGTAAATAAATCACCAGTATTCCCGCCAGCCCATCAAAAACACTGAAAATAACACCCCAAGTATCTTGTGCGATAGTGTATAGCGTAATAGTAAAAGGCTGATAGACAATTAAAATAAGGCTAATAAAATTGAGTAATCTTATTCTGCGTTGCTCAAAAATGAACATAGACGGCTCAATGCCCGCGTTGAGTAATTTTTTTAACATTTTGAAAATTAAGCAATTATGACTCTATCTTAAACCCTATCACCATCACATCATCAGTCTGTTTTTTATTCCCTTTCCAGTCCTCGAACCACTCTGCAAGTAGTTTTCCCTGCTCTTCCATGGGGAGTTGGTTCACTTGGAAAAGTAATTCTTGAAAATGTTTTTTCTTCATTTTTTCATTGTTGCTCCCCCCAAACTGGTCGTGATAACCATCTGAAAACAAATAAAATGAAGTGGGAGAATCTATGGTAATTTGGTGCTGCTCAAAAATAAATTCCTTTTGATTGGTTACGCCCAGCACTACACCACTTGGGTCAATTTTATGAATTTGATTGTTCCGAACATAGATTAATGGACTTTTCGCGCCTGCGTACCAGAGTTTTTTGTTTGTCTTTCCTTGTCCATAGTTTTCTATCATACAGATAGCTAAATCCATGCCTACATGATTGAGAATCTTGTCTTGGCGAAAAGCAACCCTAATTTCTTCGTTGAGTTCTTTTAAAATCAGGCTTGGCTGCAAAATCTGCCTACCTACCACGATTTGATTGAGCAGGTCATTGCCTATCAAGCTCATAAACGCCCCAGGTACGCCATGCCCCGTACAGTCTGCCGCTACAATAATAAACTGATGACCTGTGGCATAGAACCAATAAAAATCACCTGAAACAATGTTTTTGGGTTTGTAGATAATGAAATTTTGAGGCAAATACTCATCTATTTCCCGCTTTTGGGGCAGGATAGCCGTTTGTATTTTTTGGGCAAAATTGATGCTCGTCGTTACGTCTTTATAAAGTGCCTCTATTTGCTTTTTTTGCTGTTCTATCGCATCTTGGCTATTTTTTCTTTCTGTAATGTCGTTTTGCACCGCAATAAAATTGGTGAGTTCGCCATTCTCGAATACAGGATTAATGAGGATACGCGTCCAGTATTTTCTCCCCGATTTATCATAGTTGATGATATCTTCCATGACCACTTCCCTGTTGCTCAGTTTTTCTCGTATTCTTTTTACCGTTTCGGGGTCTGTGGCTTTACCTTGCAGGATTCGTCCTGGTTTTCTATCTCTGATGTCCTCGATGGTGTAGCCCGTTAGCTTGTAAAAACCATCATTGACCCAAAGTGCAAAGCCCTCTGAATCAGTGATAATCATGCAATCGCTGGTGTTTTGAGCTATCAGCGAGAGTTGCTTTAATTTGTTCTGAGAAATAAGTAAGCTATCGTGCATCGCGTGGATTTCTTCTAAGTTTTGCCTGATTTCCTCTTCGGAAGTTGCCAATTCCTCGTTATAGTTTTGGATTTTTTCTATGTATAATTTAATATTCTTAATAGCAGGTCTAAAAATAAAATAGGCTTCTAAAAACAACGTGATTAGAGTGATAATCAATAAGAAGAGTTCTATTTTTTTCAGATTTTCTATTTTGCGTTGTGCTTCTCTTTCGTACAGGTTTACGATTTCGTTCATTTGTTTGAGAAAGCTACCCTCATGCGCCAATATAGTTTGCAAGTATCCCTGCACAAAAGCCTGATTTACCCCCTCATTGTTTTGAGTATAAATATCTATCAAACGAATAGAAGCATCTGCAATTTGCTGATAATCAGCTTCAATCTTAGCAAATGCAGTTTTAACAGAATCATTATTCAGACTTGGAAGTTGCATCTGCTTATCACCAAACTGCAATCCCTTGTGGGCGCGCGACCAAAGCCCAAGCGTTTCTTGGAACTCTTGGATACGCGTAGCATTTTGTGTAGTATCTGTTGCTAAAATCAATGCCGTTTTAGCAAGTTTTTGACTCAACATACGCTGCCTCCCCGCAATGTTAATCACGCGACTATCAGAGGCTTGGCTGTCAATAGCTCGCCTGACTAAATACTGACTTCCTATGGTAAGTAAAGCAATAATAGCAAGCGCAATGATGTATGTTTTCTGCAAACGTTTGCTAAAATCCTGTTTCATCAGGTTTTATAAAAATGATAGTATTGGTTTGATAAAAAAACTTTTGGTGGGGGAATTAAAGTTTTAAACAAGGTAGAAGGTTATTTTGTTTCTGTTTTTTGTCTTACAAAGCTAAAAAATAAATAAATAGTAACCAATAGTTTAGGAAAAGTTCCTCTAATATTTATATAGATACTTCAAATAAGTACAAAAATACTACATCTTAATCCCAACAACTGTAATGTCGTCCGTTTGTTTGCCACTGCCAATCCACTCCGTAATGGTTTTATCCAACTCTCTCAGTTGGTCTGGCATGGCGTTTTGGTGAATGGAGAAAAGTAAATTGCGGAAATGCTTGACCATAAACTTTTTGTCTTCTTTTCCCCCAAACTGGTCTTGGAAGCCATCTGTGAATAGATAGAGGGTTGTGCCTTGCCCATTTTCAATACCAGAGTCAAGGTTCTCAACCAATAACTTTTCATTGGTAACTGCTAACTGAAAAGTATGCTTGGTAAAGATGCGCTCTGTGCCTTCTGTGCCGCGATGCTCACCACCAATGGACATCTTGTCTGCTTTAACATCTTGTAAAACACCATTTTGTATCAGATAAAGCGGATTATTTGCGCCTGCATATTCCAAGATGCCCGCCGCCTTGTCAATCGTGCAAATGGAAATATCCATGCCGTCTTTGCTTTCGTTTTGGTCTTGTTTGAGGGCGTAGCGAATCCCCTTGTGTAGCTGATTGAGAATGAGGTCGGGCGAGGTAATATTTTTTTCTATGATGATTTCATTGAGTAACTCGTTGCCAATCATAGACATAAATGCGCCAGGAACGCCATGACCCGTACAATCCACCACTGCAAAAACGATTTTGGTAGCCATTTTCTTTAAACTGATGCCATCGACTACGCTTTTTTCTTCTTGCGCTACTTCGGCAAACCAATAAAAATCACCACTCACAATGTCGCGAGGTTTATTGAGTATAAAAAAATTATCTTTGCCAAAGGCTGTGCTAATCAGCTCTTTGAGTGGGAGCATTGCCGTTTGGATTCGCTTGGCATAGACAATACTGGCGGTAATGTCTTCATTTTTCTTCTCAATCTCCCTTTGTCTATCCTCTGCCAAGTCCAGTGTGGCTTGCAGTTCCTCATTGATTTGCTTTAATTCCTCATTGTTTTCGTCAATTTCTCTTTTTTGTAGTTCTGTTAGCTGCAAGGTAGCGCGCAGTTCCTCATTACTTTCATCAATTTTCTTTTTTTGAGTTTTTAGCAACTTATTGATTTTGCGCCCTTTGAGATTATTCCTGATGAGCATAAATGCCACAAAGCCCAAGAACAGTAAGCCTCCTACATAAAAATAACGATACAATTTACTGATTTCTAATTTTTCCTCGCTAATGATTTTGTCGCGACTCAAAATATCAATTTCGTCTTGCTTTTTCTCCAAGTCATAATTGGCTTGGAGATTTGCTACTGCTTTTTCCTTTTCGATATTGAAAATGCTGTCTTTGAGCCTGATGGCAATGGTCTGAAAATAATACGCCTGTGGAATATTCTTTTGTTTGTCATAGTTTGCCGCCAAGAGCAGGGACGCGTCCTGAATATCGCGCGAAAAATTGGATTTTCTTGCCATTTCGTACGCACGAGTAGCATATTGGGTGCTGAGTGCAGTCTTATCCAGTTGCTGATAAATTTGAGCAATTCGGTTCAGTCCATACACAATGCTCTGGTAATCCTTGATACTTTCCCTGATTTTCAAGGCTTTGAGGTGAAACTCCAATGCCTTGTCCAATTCTTTTTGTTTGAGATAGACATTGGCTACATTGGTCAGGTCGTAGGCTACTCCGTACTGATTGCCCAGTTCCTCATCTATTTTGAGTGCCTTCAAATTGTATTCAAGGGCTTGCGGATAATCTTTTAACTGCCTATACACTGCCCCTATATTGTTGTAGCTTTGCGCCATTCCCTGTTTATCACTGGCTTCTTCTCTGTTTTTTAAGGCTTTGAAATTATAAATGAGTGCTTGCTCGTGGTTGCTTTGGTTGTAATAAACGGTAGCAATGTAGTTATAACTTTGGGCAATGCCCAGCTTATCATTGATTTGTTCTCTTACTTTTAGCCCTTCGAGAAGGTACGATAAGGCTTTGGGGTAATTGGCATTTCTCAAATATATTCTCCCCAAAGTATTGAGAATCATGCCCAGCACTTCTTTTTCATCTGATTTTTTGGTATCTTTGAGGAGTTCGTATGCCAGATTGCACTGCGCTAAGGCTTTGGGATACTCGTCGGTGTAGAGGTAGCCGCCCGCCAAGTCGTGAAAAGCCTGCGCCTTTCCTTTCTTAAAATTTAGCTTTTCTGCCAGTAAAAGTTCCTGCTGGGCAAGCCGTAGTGCTGTATCTGCATTGGCGTTGCGGAGGCGATAAGAAAGCTCAGAAAGCAAAATCACTTTGTTGGTATCTTCTTTGGCAGTTTTCAAGGCAATCCCCACGCTATCTATGAGGCGCGAAAGCTCGTCTTGGGCAATGAGTGGATAGCCTCCCAAACAGAATAATAGCGCGATAAATAGCCTTTTTGACATAGAAAGTTTAAATTTTTTGAGTATTGATTTTGTGATAAATAAAACTCACAGTTTAGTTAGCATAGTTTCGAGGGTAATTCATAGAACTTTAAGGGGCAGTAGTTTTTGAGTCGTCAAAGTAAAAAAAACAAAAGCACTTTTCAAATAAAAATGTTGTTTTTTCGTTTAGAAAACCCCAAATTCTTCTAATTGTGCTATCAAAAAAACGGAATAGTGAAAAAATAAAAAACCACACCTCCAAACGAAGCTATGGTTTTTATTATTTTTTATTTTTGCGAAAGCAAATGCTTACTTTCGCAAGAAGTCTATTTTAATCGAGACCTCGCCGACCAATCCGCTTGGAGTCATGGTATTTTCTTTTCCTTTAAACTGCCCGTAAAGTGGATTTCCATTTTTTGCCTCGCCAATAAAGCTATTCAGGCGCGTAGTGGTGAGGCGCACTTCTACCTGATTATCACCATTTTGCACTAATTTGGAGATGTCTAATTGGTATGGTGCAAAGAGGCGTTTGCCTGCACTTTTGCCATTGATAAGCACCTCTGCGGTGTAATAAACCTTGCCCAAATCTATCCAATAGCGTGCTTTGGGATTGATTTTGTCCAATTTGAAAGTAGCTGTATAGTTGCCATCTTCTGATTTGTACTTGAAAGTTTCATGGGTTCGCCAGTCGAATAGTGGACTGTCTTTTACTTCTGCGCTGCCTGCTTTGATGTTCCACTTTTCTATTTTGAGCAAGTCTTTTGCTTCTGATACATAGAAAGATTGAGAGCTAAGTAACTTGTTATCAACGGCTTTAGTAGTAGAGGCGTAAAGAAGTGCAGAGCCATAAGGTGGTAATTGATACGAAATTGTATTAGTTTTATTCTTTGAAATTGCCCCATTTTCAGGATTTAAAAAATAGCTATTTTTGAAATTTTTATCCAAAACCAAAGACAAAGTTTGCCACTGATTGGTCTTGTTCCAAAAGAATTTAATTTGGCTGCCGTCTTTCATTTGGCGAGTAATTTGCCTTGAAAAAGGTGCATTTTGGGCAAATTTTACTTTCAAATCAAGTGAATTTACAGGAATTTCTGCCTTGATAGTTTTGCTATTTTTTTGTTGCATTATCTCTGTAACTAATTGTTTTACAAGTAAATCGTTCTCTTTGTAGTTCAAATAAGAAGGTTGCTTTGGGGGCAATTCGCCAATATTCCACAGCGAAAGTCCTTGTTTGCTCAACGTGTTGAGGTGCTTTGCTGTTTGAAAATTGATGTAAGGCAGGTTTGCCAAAAGAAGTGCTTGATATTGATTGCCCAAAATGGTTAGTTTTCCATTTTCTACACTTGCTTTTTGTAAGGCATCATCATTCACAAATTCCCAGCCTATCCCCTTACTTTCCAGTTCGTTAATGGTTTTCCAAATGGATTTGTACCAGCGATGCAGGGGCGTATTGGGTGCAGCAAACGTGCCAAAGCCTTGAATATCAACTTCTATATCTTTAAAATGTCCTTTGGGCATAATTTCTTCGGGATTATTGGCAATTTGGTCTTCGGTAAAATCTACAAAAGGTATGTAAATTAGCACCTCGTGTGTAGGCTTGCCCGCGCGCATTGCATATTGGCAGCGCGTAAGGTACTGATTCACAGCTTTGATGTCTTTCCAAAAAGGGTCAGACTCGTTCATGCCTGTGGCAAAGTTCACAAAAGGAATATAAGGCGACGACCAAGTATTCCAGCCTTCTTTGCCGTATTCGCCATTGTTGTATTTGTAGGGCGTGCCATGATAAATAAACTGGTTGATGCCACAAGCAAGCGATTTGTCTGCCCAAATTTTTATTTTTTGAGGCGTAGTCATTTCTGCTCTATGAATGGAAACGAAGGATTCTTGGGCAATGACAGGGCGACCGTAAAGGTGCGCGCCAGAAGTTACTAATTTAATATAACCCTCTGACCCTTCGGCAAATAACTGCTCTGCTTCGGGAATGTCTGCCGCGCCCGCGCCGCCTATCAGGTCTATGGGGAAGCCATACGCCTGCGTGCGGTGCAACATTCCGTTTTTCCGCAACCAGTTATTAGATGTTTTGATAAAATTATTTTGAAAAACTTGGTTTACAGTGCGGTCGTAATCGTACATTATGCGCCAATTTTCCGCCTCGTCAAATACTACAGGTGGCTTGGCATTGGGATACATATTTGCCAAATAAACAGGGTGATTGTAGCCTTTTTTGAAAATAGAGGAAAGGTAAGGTGCAATGTCGTAGCCATTTTGTTTCTTGAAAACTTCCAGAAAGTCAGGCGAAGTGATGCGGTCGGTAAGGAACTCATAGCTGTCATTGAAAACGGCTCTCAGAGGTTTACCGTAGTATTGAGGCATTCCTGTACGGCTTCCTAAGAGATAATCGTAGGTTTTATTGACTATCGTAGGGTCTAAGTGGTCTATGACGTAATTGGTCTTTGCGGAGGCAATCAGGTGAGGCTTTTCGCCCGAAGGAATAGACCAACTCACTACAATTTGCCACTCATTTCCGCCATTGGGGGCTTGCCAAGTGATGCTACCATCTTGCACTTTATCTGTCAGATTGACAATGGATTGCGGGTCAAGCACCGTTTGTTTTTCGGCTTTTTTGACGACTTTGGCAGCAATTACGCTTTGGACGGTAGCCCATGCGTCATCTACGAATAGCTTTTGCTGGCTTGCTGCCATCATGCCTGTAGGTTTATTGGCATTGTGGTTTATCTTGGGCAATTTGCCTGAAAAAGATTGCCCACTTTGGAGCAATGTATCTGAAACGGCAAGGGTTCTCATACTCTCCTTGGGGTCAAAAAATGCACCACCAAGCGGCCAGCCACTTCCGCCGTTCATATCTACGGTAATCCCTGATTCCTTTGCCTGCTGCATGATTGCGCCCAAATGCTCGTAAAAAGAAGGTGAGTCCCAGCTATAAATGCGGTCTTTTTGGTCTTGACTTGCTTTTGGGTTTAGCCCCATGGTGAGCGGCTGGACTTCCACGCCCGCAAATCCATTATCGGCAAATGTTTGTACTTCGCGCTTCAGTTCTTCGTTTGTAACATCATTGCCTGGCAGCCACCAGCGCGTAAAAGGCGCAAACTCGCGCGGTGCTTTCTGGAAAGTGGCTGCCTCAAAATCAAAGTAAGGAAACCATTTTTCATCTTTTACGGCTTCGGGGTTGAAACCTACAAAAACAAGCGAAAGGACGCACAAAGCAATCCATACTTGCCAAAACTTCATTTTTTTCATAAATTACTCTCTTTATTATGTTTAAAACAAAGATATATTAATTTATGAAATTACATTTCCGATTAAGTATAAAAAAAAGGATAAGCATTTTAAAAACGCCTATCCTTTTTATTATCAATCACTTAAAAAATAATTTTTGCTAACTTCCTTTCTTGATATAAATATTGCCATGCATATTTTTAAAAGTAATTTCTGCGCCGCCGCCGTTTATCTTGCCGTAAGTCCACTGACCTACTGAGATTTTAGTGCCGCCACCGCCATTTTTGTTTTCCTTCACTTCGGGCTTGCTTTCCAGCTCCATTTTGAAGTCGCTATAAATCTCACCCATGTCAGATTTGAGCTTGGCGGTTGCTTTGATGTCCGCAGGGAAAGTAACCTCGATGCTTCCGTTTAGGCTGGTGAAGGACATAGGCGTATTGGCACTTACTTTTTTGAAATGGGCAAGGATTTTACCATTGACCGTATTGACAATGCCTGAGCCACTGACCTCTGCAAGTGTAACATTTCCGTTTACGTTGCTCACTTCCATCTCCCCATTGAGGCTTGTTACCACGATTTTCCCGTTGTTTACGGTTTTCAAATCTACCGAAAAATTATAGGGAACTTTGATTTCCAAGTCGATAGCGCGTTTCCAAGATTCGGTATTGACCTTAACGATATTGTCGTCTTCGGTAACTTCCAGCCCCAAACTTACATTGGGGATACGAATCATGCCACTGGTATCGACTTTTTTATCATCTTTTTTGTCGTCAGGGCAGTTGCAAGCGTCGTCTTTGCTCACCTTTTGGCGGGCAGCAGCCTCCACGATAATGTCCTTGCCGTCATAGCCTGTAACGCTGATAGAGCCATGAATCAAATCTACTTTGAGCATTCCTGCCTTGCCTGGGCTACTTAGCGGCACGACCAAACGTTGTTTGAAGTCTTGGGCTTGGGTTTTGCTGGTAAATACCAACACAAAAAATACGGTGGCAATCACAGATGCCAATAAGAAGACAAATATATTTTTTATTGTTTTCATGTTTTTTAATAAATTAATAATTTGATAATCTGGAATCTGGAATTTTTAATTATTCTAAATTTGTATTTCATTCCAAATTCCAGATTTAGGCTGTTCATTCCAGATTTTGTATTTATTTAATTTTCTTGACAAAAATATTTCCGTTTAGCGTTTCAAAGCTATGCTTTGTTCCACCTTTGCCAATCCTAACCGCAGGGCGAGCAGAAACGACATATTTTTTGCCTTTGGTACTTTCTTTTTCTTTGTTTTCCACCATGCTATTTAGGTATTCGGCTACTTGGAAATCTGTAAAAAACTCTCCGTGCATACTTTTGAAAGTCAAATCAGCTGACAAATCTTCTTTGTAATTGACTGTAATTGTGCCATTTAGCGTTTTATATTCCGAATCTTGCGGAGGGTTGGATGTATAGGTTACGGCTACTTTTCCATTGATGGTATTTGCCTTCGTCGTACCTGTAATTTTGTCCAAGGTCAGCCCTCCATTTACATTAGAAACGTTTATTTCGCCCTCTATGTTGCTTACTTTGATGTCGCCCTTGTTCACCGTACGCAGGTAAAGATTGGCATTGAGCGGCACTTTGACCTTAAACTCAAACCGATACTCGTACTCGTCCCATGAATTCCAACGGTTTTGCGTCCAACCTGCGTTTTCATTGCAGCAGTCCTTTTTTTGCTGCGAAGGATAGTAAGCTATAATGCTGTCTGCGCTTTGCTGAAACTTGATTTGTGCTTCTTGCTTTGCTTTTTCTAACCTTGCTTCCGTTTTTGCGGAGAGTTTTTGCGTGATTTCCATGACAATTTCGCTACCATTGTAACCCTCGACTTCTATGCCACCGTTCACATTGTCAATGACTAAGACATTGGTTTTGCCTTGTTTGGAGAAAGTAAAGGTTTTCTGAATTGTGTTTTCAAAAACTTTTTTTCCATCATTTTTTTCACCGTTTTTTTCATCATCTTGGGCGCACAAAAGCGCAGAGATTTCCAGCAACATCATTGCGAAAATGATGATTTTGATTGTTTTTTTCATAAAAAAATTAATTTGACGATTAGATTAATAAATACATTGTTAAGTTGTTAGATTGTTAGATTGTTAAATTGTTATTCTTAACAACTTTGAACTTTGAACTTTGAACTTTGAACTTTGAACTTTGAACTTTGAACTTTGAACTTTGAACTTTGAACTTTGAACTTTGAACTTTGAACTTTGAACTTTGAACTTTGAACTTTGAACTTTG
>JAAFJS010000189.1 GCA_013298985.1 Cytophagales bacterium | reverse complement strand
TTTTGAGTGAAAATGACCAATACAATGAAAAAATCTATGAGTTTGAGGAAGAAAAAAGTAGGGAAGCTATCGTGAAATTGGTCTTTGACAGGGCTTTACAGCGTTCGTACAGCAACTTATTAAACGACGAGGCGGCAAAAACGGCGGAATACCACAAATACAAATATACGGCAAATGAATGGCTGCAAAACCTCAAAAAAAAGCCTGAACTGGACATACATTTCACCTTTCCAGACGGCTATGCCAGCACGACTACGCTCACCAAAGAACAAGCTGATGAATTGCTGCTTGACTCGACAGCTATTCTGAACAAAATCAGGACTTTACAGGACAAAGTAAAGGCAGGCTCGCCCATGCAACGCTTGTTTTTGCTTGGTGAAAAAATGAATAATACCGCACTGCTCACTTCCCTGCAACAGCTATTGGGCGCAGACAAAATTTTTGCACTGACCAATGATAGCAAGGCGATTCAGGAAATTAGCGCAGGAATCCTTATCACTTACCAAAAACAATTCCAAGACGATGCGGCAATGCAGTTGCAAAAACTGATTACCAATATCAACGATAAACAAAAAGAAATTTCTGAGCCAAATAAAGCTGAAATTATAAAAATTGCTGCCCAAGCAGGCATCGAAGAAAAGCAAGTAAATGAGTGGATAACAAAGGAAACTCAGAAATTAAAAGTCATTAAACTGCTTGGTTTAGAGCAGGTTACACAGTTGGAGGAAGTCCAGCACCCTGAGTACGGAAAAGTGGTGCGGAAGATAATGAAGGAGCAGTATTCCTCTGACAAATACGAACGCACCAAGTTTTATAATGAGTGCAAAACATTGGTGCAGCTTTCGCATCAGCATATAGCCAAAGTGCTGTTTATCAGCGAGGAAAATGAGCAAAAGATGTATTATTTGGCGCAATTTATGG
This sequence comes from Cytophagales bacterium, assembly GCA_013298985.1. Lineage (GTDB taxonomy): Bacteria > Bacteroidota > Bacteroidia > Cytophagales > Thermoflexibacteraceae > Thermoflexibacter. The sequence goes on along the minus strand of JAAFJS010000189.1, from coordinate 11,423 downwards.
AAGGAAAAATGCTCGCTTCCGCCCTGCCTATTGCAAATCAGGCAACGATTCATCGCTACGCTTTGCAGTTGCTGGACGCATTGCAGTACCTCCACGCACGAAATATTTGGTACAAAACCCTCAAGCCCAAGAATATTATCATCAATACGAATGCTGATGAGTTCAGGTTGGTAGCCTCTGGCTTGGAACTTACAGACAACATTCACCAACGCCAAAGGCAGAATATCAAAGATGTTGGACTGATTCTGCTGGAAATGTTTACAGGCAAAACCGCCTACCAATCAGTGGCAAATGTCCATGATGAAAGATGGGCAAATATCATCAAAAAAACCTCCACAGGAAGCTCAGGAGAGCCTTACAAGGAGATTAGTGAGATAATCAAGGACATCAATGAGATGGGAAAACCCAAAAAAGGGACAAGCAATTTTAACTTTCCTATCAAAAAAGCACTGGCTTGGTTTATAGTGTTTTTTATCCTATTTTTGGGTTATATTTTTTTCAAAGACAAGGTATTAAATTTTATTAATGCGCGGGTGAGCAATCGCGATATTCTACAAGGAAATATTCCTGATGTGAGTGATTTGCCCAATATTCAGGGGAGATTTACGGGCAAACTTCGCCTACCCAGCAAGAAAAAAGCAGATTTTTGGCTCACCATCAAGAGCCTCAAGCCAATGCAAGGCAACAAAGCCGTTTTTGTTTATGCCATTCGAATAGACTCGCTGAGTGGAGAAAATCGCTACCTGAACGAACGGGAGCAAGTAGGCGAGCTGATAGTCAATGAAAAACAACTAAAATTACAGAGCAAACTGTTCCCCGATTGGGAATACGACCAAGATAGCCAAGGCAAAGTTTCGCTAAAATCCATGAACGCCGAATTAAAATTAGAGTAAAATAAAACCTCAAAAAATATGAATTTTTTAATCATTTGGGCTGACCCACACATTCGCACTGTCAGGCAGTTAGACGCGTTGGTTTCAGAAACTTACACGCTGGCAGTGATTGTTTTTATCCTTTTTTTGGGAGTAGCGATGCTCGTCGCAAATAGCATTGCCTACGAAGGCGGCAAAAACCCCACAGACCCCGCCAAAAGACGCACTTGGTTTATCCTCTTGGGGGTGGGCGCGCCAGTGTTATTTTTCCTTTTCAATTATCTGTATGTAAAGCACTCTATTGAAAATCCTGCTTTGCAAACCAAATTTACGACGACCAACGTAATAGCCACTGTACTGGTCTTGGTGCTATATTTTCTCACTGGATTTTTGCTCAGTAAAGTATTGAAAAACAGCAAATTCGGTACAGTTTTTCCCACAAAAAGATAGTAAATTTTCATTTTTTAGGGTTAATCACTATGCCTACCAATGTTATTTTTCCATTAGCAATTTTTCCTTGCTTAACTGTTTGATAATGTGATATATTAGTTAATCTTTTTTCATCTTCGATGGCTATGAGTAGAAAGATGGGTTTCGAAGTGGGGAAAGTTGCATGGGTGAGTAAATTTACACTTTTGGAGAGGCGCATATCATTCAGAAGTGCTATTTCTCCTACCCAATCAATGTCAGTCAGGCAAACCACAGGCAGGTCATTCTTGTTTTTTATATCTTTTAAGGTGTAATAATCATCTAAAAATGAGGACGATAGCATACGCGAGTTGTGCCTGTAATCCCATAGCGAAAACTTAGTGAGCAAATAGAGATAATGCGCTATATTGAGGCAAAACGAAATGCTTAATAAGCTGATAATAAGTATTTTAGTAAATTTTTTCAACTTGTTTTTTGTATCAAATAAAAATAAGACGATAAATATGAAAAATATGGTCAGCGTAGGCGCAAAAAAGCGAGTTTCCATCACAGGAGTCCACGGATAGCTCCAGGAATTATGAATTGGGTAAGACAGAGATAAAAATGCCGTAAATGAAATATTGATGATAATGGTAATTGCGCCAATCAGATAAAATATGCCCAAAGCAGGCGTAGCGTTGCTTTTTCTTACCCATTGCCCCAACCCAAATCTGATAGACTTAGCTAAGATAAAAACAATTAAAATAGAAAAGACAAAGAGCAAAAAAGGTAGAAAATTGGAAGATGTTTTGCCCTGTGCCATTTCTTCCCATGTGATATTCCCAAACATTCTCGTCAGGATAGGTGCGTGAAATAACGTATTGATAAACAAAGGATTAAATCCTAATAAATTCTCCCAATGAATCACTACGTCTGCTTCTAAGAGGCTATTCCCGTCTGGTATCAAATAGGAAGTGTAGTAAATCTGATAAAATAAAAGCAAGCCAACCAAACACAAAACCATGATAAAATAGGTATTTGCCCACCTTAATAATGCAGATTCTTTGAGAACAGCAACTATGTAAAATACAATAGGAAGTGAAAATGCAAGTGGATAATAAGCATATCTAAAAGAGCAAGTAGCAAAGCTCACTGCACTTAGCAAAGTGATATGAAGCACATTTTTTTGGACATAAATTTGATTTTTAAAACTATTTATAAACTTGATAGCCAAATAGATAGAAAAAGAATAAAAAGCAAGTGATATTAAATCTGTTGCACCCAGATAAGAAAAAGGTACGTTAGCAATAGCCCAAAAAGAAAGGACAAAAATGATAGTATTCTTTGCTAAGTTTTCTTGGAATAATGCTATTATTTTGAACCATGAAAATAAAAAAAGAATTAACCCTAATGAAACCAAACAAAGAGATGAAAAAACAATGTCGTCAGTGAGATAAAGCAAAGGGGCTATAAAAATAGCAAAAGAAGGTGCCCAATATTTGATGATAGAGGTGGTTGTTTGCGACAAATCTTCCTCAGAGGCATACCGTAATGAGGTGCCATACCCGTTTAGCAGCGCATACGCAGAGATAATTTGGTCCAGTTTATCTGCGCCCAAATTGACCCAAGTATATTCGTGGTGAACCCTGAGCAAAATAGCAAAGCATAAAATTAGCCATTTTTTTTGCATTTCTTTTTTCTAATTTTGTTTATAAGCCTTCTCGCGAAGGTAATAAGTTCTCCTCAAAAGGAAAGGGCAATCTTTTAAGAGATTTTCCCAAATAAAGTATAGTTTTGTATCAGAAAAAAGAACAAGGGGACGCAATCAAAAAATATAATATGCTCAAAATCAATATTAATCAAGCTGTTTTCGAGATAGAGAAAGACAAGGACAGGCTGACCATCAACGGTGAAACGCTGGCTTGGGACATCAAAAAGGTAGGGGAAGATGAATTTCATATTCTCTACCAAGACCGTTCTTACAATGCTGAAATCATCAAAGCAGACCATACCGAGAAGTCTTTTACCGTCAAAATCAACGGGAATATTTATCAACTTTCTGCCCAAGACCGCTTTGACTTGCTCTTGGAAAAACTTGGCATGGGCAAGGTGCAAAGTCAAAAACTCAATGACCTCAAAGCACCTATGCCAGGGCTAATATTGGAAGTGCTTGTCAGAGAGGGAGATACGGTCAAGAAAGGTGATAATTTACTGATTTTGGAGGCAATGAAGATGGAAAATATCATCAAAGCAGCAGGCGAAGGGACTATCAAAGCCGTCAAAATCCAAAAAGGTGAAAGAGTAGAGAAAAATCATATTTTGATTGTTTTTGGCTAATGCTAAAATCCTCATTTACAGATGATAAGGTCGAGGCAGGCATCGACGAAGCAGGACGCGGTTGCTTGGCGGGCGAGGTCGTCGCGGCGGCGGTGATATTGCCCAAAGATTACACGCACACTTGGCTGACCGACTCTAAGCAGTTAAACAAAAAACAAAGGGAGTTACTACGCTTAGAAATTGAAAAAGAGGCAGTTAGCATAGGAATAGGCACAGCCTCACCCCAAGAAATCGACAATATTAACATCTTGCAGGCAACTATCTTGGCGATGCACCGCGCAATCGAGCTGCTCACACCCAAGCCCGAACTCTTGCTCATTGACGGCAATTATTTCAAACCTTATTTTTTTACCATGCACCAGTGCGTAGTGAAGGGCGATAGCCTGTTTCTCTCCATTGCGGCGGCATCTATTATCGCGAAAACGGAACGTGATAGGCTCATGGAACAATATTCGAAGATATACCCTAAGTATGGCTGGGAAAATAACGCAGGCTATGCGACCAAAGGGCATTATGAAGCCATCAAACAGCATGGAATCACGCCTTTACACCGAAAGAGTTTTAGACTACTGTAAAAATGCTTTCTGTATTTTTCACTTAGAAAAATACAGAAAGCCAAAATTCTTACAATTAAAAATAGGATAACTATATAACATTTTCTTAGCACGGAATTTCCCACAGCAGGAAAAAATTTAGATACAAAGATATGGGTTTTTGTTGGGAGTTACAATCTTGGGTTTTTCTTTTTTACCAAGCCTTTTTTATCTCTTTTGACGGGTTTTATTTTTTCTTTCATCAATAATTTGTGCATTTCACTGACCTCCTCTTTGGTCATGTAGGCGGGACATTTCTGCTTTTTGCAAGCAGGCATGGTCAAAATGGCTAAAACCATTAAAAATAGGATTACAAAACGCATTTTTTTCATTATCAGAACGTGAATTATGTATGTATAACGCCTAATTTTTCTAAAAGTTGCATGGCTGATTATTTTTTACCCGTTTGCCCCAAGGGAGGAATTTAGTATTTGCAAATCAAATAGATTGCAATATTTTCACTTTTTAGTCAGATTTCTCCATAAATCTCATTTTTTTTGTATAGTTTGACTAAAATTTTATTCTTACTATCAAAAATTATAGCGGAATGATAAAACTGAAATCTTTGTGGAAAAGTCCTGAAAATCAAATTTATGCACTGGGCTGGAGCTGGATGGTGGGCGTGGACACACTGCCTTATATCACTGGCGATATGGTGCAACTCTCTGAGCAAGAGGCAGAAAACTATGCCCAAGCTACGAACGAACTCTACGAGATGTATGTGGAAGCGGCGCAATATGTGATAGACCACGAACTTTTCCATCAACTGGGGATTCCGCAGAATCTGATAGAAATGATAAAATATACATGGGAAGACGACCGCCACTTGCATCTTTACGGTAGGTTCGATTTGAGTGGAGGCACTGACCAACAGCCTATCAAATTGATTGAGTTTAACTCGGATACTGCCACTTGTATCCCTGAAACTTCGGTGGTGCAGTGGGCGCATCTCAAAGCAAATGGGCTTGATGAGGCATGGCAGTTCAATTCGCTGTATGACCTTTTGAAAGAAAATTTTATTCGTTTGAAGGAGCTAAACGCCAATCTTCCAGCCACTTTGCTGATTTCTGCGATGAAAGATTTTCCCGAAGATGATACCAATGTGGAGGTGCTGGGCGAGGCGGCAAAGGAAGTGGGCTTTGAGGTTGCGTATTGCTATATCGAGGACGTGCAGTTTTCTGCTGAGGAAGGCGTGTATATGCGCGACCAACTCGACAATTATTTTCGCTTTAACTTTTGGCTCAAATTAGTGCCTTGGGAATACATAGCCCACGATGAGCCTGAACTTATGTATATTTTGAACGAAATCGTGCTAAACCGAAAGGTGGTCATTATCAATCCCGCCTACAATCTTATTTTCCAATCCAAAGGCATTTTAAAAATTTTATGGGATTTATTCCCTAATCACCCTTTACTCTTGGAAACGAGCAACTTACCGCTCAAAAACAAGGAGTATTGTGTAGAAAAAACACTGTTTGGGCGTGAGGGGGCTAATGTACGAATCCTAAACAAAGAGGAGCAGGTGATGGTAGAAAAGGAAGGAGATTATGGCGATTACCCCAAAATCTATCAAGAATATGTAGAGTTTTTGCGCGATTATCAAGGAAATTGCTACCAAGCGGGCGTGTTTTTTGCCTACGAAGCGGCAGCGCTGGGTTTCAGGCGAGGCGGCAGAATTATAGACAATACGGCACAGTTTTCAGGACATTTGATAGGGTAGCTGTTTGGTTTGTGTTGTACCAGAAATTGGAAGAGTACAGCCCTATCTTATTTTATCATTTTCCAAGTTGCAAAAACAAAAAATATTATCTTTGTAAAAATAACCTCCATGCGAAACAAATTTCCTTACGGCATTAGCAATTTCCTAAAATTGATGACAGAAAACTATGTGTTTGTGGATAAAAGCAAATACATTGAGATTTTAGAAAATCTAAGTTCCCAATATCATTTCCTCTTGCGCCCACGCAGGTTTGGGAAAAGTTTGTTTATTTCCATGCTCACGTATTATTATGGCATAGAACACAAAGATAAGTTTGAAACTCTCTTTGGCGAACTCTACATTGGCAAAAACCCTACGCCCAAGGCAAGCAGTTATTTAGTTCTTAATTTTGAGTTTAGCAGGATAGATACCACTGATTTTCAGAGTACCTTCAATGGATTTCTCAGCAATGTCAAATTAGGTTTTCAAGATTTTTTCAATAAGTACAATGATTATTTCTCACCAGAGAATATTCAAGAAATTCTTGCAAAAACAGACCCTAATGAGGTTTTTAAGGCTTTTTCTGTAGCTTGTAAGCAAAGAAAAACTCCACCTATCTACCTGCTCATAGATGAGTACGACCACTTTGCCAATGAGATTATTGCCTTCAATTTTAATGAGTTCTCCAATATCGTCAGTCGTAATGGCTTTGTTCGCAAGTTTTACGAGTCCATCAAAACTGCCACGATGGACGGGGTAGTAGATAGAATGTTTGTTACAGGCGTAACTCCCATTACCTTGGATAGCCTCACGAGTGGGTTTAATATTAGCACTGATTTGACGATGCACCAGTTTTTTAACGAGGCAATGGGCTTTGTCTTGGAAGAAGTGGAGGAATTAGTGGGCATTGCTTGTCAGCAGCAGGATTGTGATAAAGAGCGCATTTTCAAAGACTTAAAAGAATGGTACAATGGTTATCTTTTTAACTACAAATCACAGAAACGTATCTATAATTCTGATATGGTTTTGTACTTTTTGAATAAATTGCAGGAAAGCAAGGAATATCCTGATGATTTGCTTGATACCAATATTGCTTCTGATTATGGCAAAATCAAGCGTTTTTTCAATTTGAAAAACCCAGAACAGAACTATACTGTTTTGGATAAACTTCTCTCTGAGGGAGAAATTACCTCTGAAATTATTGCGAAATTCAGTTTTGAAAGAGAGTTTACCCGTGCTGATTTTATTAGCTTGCTTTACTACATGGGCTTTATCAGTATCAAAGAAACTAAAGGAACACTATTTGTGTTAAGAATGCCTAATTATGTGATTCAGAGTTTGTACTTTGACTTTTTTGCTGAAATAGTTGCCAAAAGAGCAGAGGTTTATTCTCTGGGTACAGAGAGTTTACAAGAGGCAATGCTTGCTTTGATGTTTGAGGGAGATTTTGCGCTTTTTTCCCAAGAAGTGCAAACCATTTTGCAGAAACTTTCCAATCGTGATGCCATGCAATTTTCAGAAAAACACCTCAAAATGGTGATTTTCACTTTATTGAATTTGAATAAAACCTATTACATCAAAAGTGAATATGAAACTCAAAAGAAATACGTGGATATTTTGCTTTTGGAGCGCAATCCTTTCAAAGTTAATTTTCAGTATGCACTGGAATTGAAATACTTACCCAAAGAAAAGGCAGAAAAGAGGGAAGAGGTAAAAAAAGAGGCAATCAGTCAGTTAAAAGGTTATTTGCAGCGCGAAGAACTGCGAGAATTGCAAAATCTAAAAAGTTTTATCCTTTTGGTCGTAGGTGATGAACTGGAAGTGATAGAAGTTTTGTAATCAAAATAAAAAGCATCAACTCCTCAAAATAGGTTGATGAAATTGATGCTTTTCTTGTCAATGATTAGATTTATTGTAAAAAAATTACCTACTCCCTCACGACCTTCCCACTCACCATTTGTGTTGTTTTTTCACATACAATTTGTAGCTGATAAAAATATACGCCACTTGCATTTGTACGCTGCTTTTCAGGGGAGAATATGCCCTCCCACACATAAAAACCTGCATTTTCATACGCCCTTGCTTCGCTGTGGACATTCTGCCCTAAACTATTGAATACCTCCAAATAAACTTTGCTCTTTTCAGGAAGGCTGATATTGAACTTTAGCTCCTCACTAAATGGATTGGGATAAGCCACTACCGTAACCATTTCAGGAAGTATGCTTTCTTTGAGGAAATTTTCATCACCAAAATAGATTTTGAACTTTCGCTTGCCTTCGCCCATTTCAAAAGTATAAGCATTTTCCTTGCTCATATTTATTTTGATGTTCTTTTCTATGTCAAACAGTATCAAGCCTTTCTGATTCCCAAACTCACTATTTTCCCAACTTAACGTCTTGTAATTGCCTGTGGTGCCGCTTTCTACGCTGAACTCCCAAATGTAACTTTCTTGGGTAGGAACAATGTCTTTGGAGAAATACGGATAGAAATATTGATTTCGCAAGAAGTTGATTTCCAAGTGTTCTAAGAAACGAGGTGGGGTCAAGGCATCAAAGCTGTCTTTGCTTTCGCTTGCCGCAGGGTGCATTCCGAAGCCGCCTATGAATTGACGAACTGGACTTAGCGAAGGAACAGTATTGACTTTATTCGTTAATTTGAAATCAGAAGAAAGTAGATTCATCTGCACCTGCCAAGCCTCTGTGTGTAGGGCATTTTCAAAGATTTCCTGCTCGGTTCTGCCGCCGCTATTGATATTGTAAGGGGCGGGTGGAAAGCGCAAGTTTCCCTCATTTTCCACGAAAACAAAACCGCCTTGGAAGGGCTTTAATTGCGTGTTTGCAACATATTCGCCTTTCTCAAAGGTAAATAAATTGGTGATATTCAGGGTGATATTTGCTCTTCTTATGTTTTCTAAATCTATGGTAAATAGGTAGGGGTTGCCTATCTGATTCCAGCCCTTGCGAACGGGAACAGCGTGCATAATGCCAATGTCCGTACTGGTAGGAACTGTCGTTCCCTCGCCCGTCATAATGGGTTTGTTTGGGTTGTCTTTGGCGATGAGCCAGAAACTTTCGCCTGCTTTGACATCTGCGCCCTCAAAAGAGGCAGTAGAGCCATTGGCATAGCGGAAAGCTCGCCAATTCCGCACATTTGCGTCCCCTAACTCGTCCTTGAAAATATCTACGACCTTGTTGTCTTTGAGATTGAGTGGAATGGAAATCATTTCGTAGTTTTCCATCTTATTCCCAAAATTGGTATAGGGAATTTCCAAATTGGCATACTTGATAGTGGTAATGCCCACAGACGACCTCGCCTGCACGACCTCATTTTTGACAAACTCAAAGAAGTATTCCACTCCTAACTGGTCAAACTCGCTGTAAGGAATACTTGCCTCAAAGCGAGCGGGATTGCTTGCCGAAGGCGTAATTTTGGATATTTTATAGGTTTCGGACGAAAAGGTTTTGTAGTAAAAAAGCACGTCTAAGTTTTGTAAGCTGCTACCTACCTCTGCCGAAACAGGGAGTGGCGAAGCACTCTGATAGGGAATGGAGGCAGGAAAATTCGTGGTGATTTTGGTTTCTGGTGGCTCTATGCCTATGCTAAAAGCCTCACTCTCATCTTGTAACTTGTTCGTGCCTAAGCTACTGACTACTATTTTGTACCCTCTGCGGGCGGGGAGCGAGGCGGGTACGTACCAGCGAAACGAGCCTATGCCCTGCGGCACTTGGGCGATGGTTAGTGGTCTATCTCCGCCGATGAGTTCTATCTTGGACGCACCTGTGAGGTTGCTATTGAAGGCAATCGTAAAAAAGGTGCGGTACTGCAAAAAATCCCCCGCCTTGGGTGCGATAACGGTGATTTCGGGCTTCTTGGGAATCGCAATGGACATCACATTGGAGTTAAAAGAAGAAGCACCATTGGAAGAGCGCACTCGATAATAATAAGTAATCCCCCCCGATAAACCATTGATAACCAAACTGGTATCTTTGACATCTAAGTTCTCATAGCTGGAAAGGATATTGGTAAAGTTAGCATCTATCGCCACATCTACCTTGTAAGAAAAAACATCTTCTACCTTGCGCCAACTTGCCGTAAAGCCCAAAGAAGAAGGACTTTTAGCGGTGATAGCCGCAGGGGTAGGGGGGCGAAGGGTGAAAATCCATGCTGCACCTTGGGCATTGTTGTCTCCTAATGCACCTATAATAAATGTTGTTCCATCAGCACTTATTGCTGTATGTTGTCCTTGATTAACAAAATCACCTGTAATACCAGAGCCTATCAACTTAGACCCTTGTTGTATCCAAATATTATTATTATCTCTTGTAAAAATCCAAGTTGCTCCTTTGAAGTTATCATCACCACTTCCTCCCACTACTGCTAAGTTGCCTTCTGCGTTTAAACTTACACTCCCTTGATAGGGAGTTCCAATAAATCCATCTCCTACCAATTTATTGCCTTGTTGCGTCCAAACTCCATTTGTACGAGTAAAAATCCATGTAGCACCAATTTTATTATTGTCCCCATTTAACACCCCAGCTCCTATTGCTATTGTATTTCCATTTGCATTTATAGCAACATAATAACCTTGTTCTGCGGCACCTATGTTACCTGTACCTACTAATTTTTGTCCTTGTTGCACCCAAACTCCATTATTACGAACAAATACCCATACTGCGCCTTGTCCATTATTATCTTGCCACCCCCCAGCTGTAGCAGTATTTCCATCTGCGCTAATTGCGACAGAAATACCTTGTTGTGCTGCGAAACCTATATTTCCCGTACCTACTAATTTGTTTCCTTGCTGCGTCCAAATGCCATTATTACGAACAAATACCCAAGTTGCACCTATATTATTATTATCTCGTTGCCCACCAATAATTAAAGTATTCCCATCAGCACTAACAGCAACTGAATTGCCTTGTGTTTGCCGACCTACTCCTCCTGTCCCTACTAACTTTTGCCCTTGCTGCGCCCAAACTCCATTGTTCCTTACAAATACCCAAACAGCCCCTTGATCGTTATTATCTGCGGATCCTCCAACTGCTATAGTATTTCCGTCTGCACTGATTACAGCCGCTATCCCCTGCTGGGCTGCACCTACATTGCCTGTTCCTATCAATTTTGCTTGTTGTGTCCAAACACCATTATTACGAACAAATACCCATGCAGCCCCCTGTCCATTATTATCACTTTGCCCCCCAAAAATCGCTGTATTTCCATCTGCACTAATTGCAACACGCCTACCTTGTGCTGCTGCGCCTATATTTCCTGTTCCTACTAGTTTTTCCCCCATTTGTGCCGAAGGAAGAATAGTAGGCGTTACTGTAAAATTAGTGGTGCTGTTTGCTATGCCTCCTGCGGTGCTGATAGAGATATTGCCTGTGGTGGCAGAGGGCATGACCATACCTACAAGGGAGGTAGGGGTATTGGATACGACTACAGCTGCTACGCCCCCTATGGTAAAGGCAGTAGGCGTGCTTAGGTTTGTGCCTCTGATAGTTACCAGCGTACCTA
>JAAFJS010000188.1 GCA_013298985.1 Cytophagales bacterium | reverse complement strand
GGAGAGTTGGGTGCAGTAAATAATGTAACAATTAGTGGCTGTTGGATTGGTATTGGCATTGGTGGAAATGTGGCAGTCAGAGTTGATGGAAGTACCAGTGTTACGATTGGTGGTGGCACATTAGCTGATAGAAATGTGGTTTCTGGCAATGTTAATACAGGCATTATCATAGATAATAGTACAGGCGTAATTGTTACTAATACTTATATCGGCACGAATATCGCAGGAACGGCAGCCTTGCCCAATGGGGTAGGGATTAGTATTCAAGGTGGGGCGGCAAACAATGACATTCAGGGTTTGACTACTGCGACTATGAATGTGATTTCAGGCAATACCACCAATGGAATTGTTTTTACCAATGCAGGTACAGGAAATATTGTGAGAGGCAACATGATAGGCGTAAATGCCGCAGGTTCAGTAGGCATTGGCAATGGCACAAACGGTATTGGACTTATCAATTCTAATAATAACTTTATTGGGGTCAATGGCTCGATTCCCAACATCATTTCAGGAAATGGGCAGTTTGGCATTGAGGTTCTCGACTCAGACGGAAATGAGTTTTATAACAATCGGATAGGCACAAATGCCGCAGGAACAGCCGCCATTCCTAATATCTTGCATGGTATATCGCTTGGGAATATGGTGAACCCTTCTAACAATAATTTTATTGGTACTGCGGTAGCTGGGGCAAGAAATATTATCTCTGGCAACGGAGGGGCTGGCGTACTGATTCAAAATGGCTCTGATGGGAACTGGATTCGGAACAATTTGATTGGATTACAAGCAGATGGGACTTCTCCACTTGGAAATACAGGTGCAGGTATTATCGTTGATAACTCTACCAATACCAATATCGGCAATACCGCCGTACTCTCTGCTAATATTATTGCCTTTAATGGCACAAATGGGGTATCAGTAACAGGAGTAGGAAGTGCAGGCAATCGAATTTTGACCAATAATATTTATAGTAATGGAAACTTAGGAATAGACTTGGGGAATGATGGAGTTACTGCAAATGATGGCTTAGATGTGGACGCAGGCGCAAACGAACTTCAAAATTTTCCAGTCATTACCTCAGCAGTGGCAACTGTAACGAATACGATTATTACTGGGACGCTGAATACCACGGCTCTTGCAGCAGGTATTCGCATAGAATTTTTTTCAAATATAACCGCAGACGGTTCTGGGAACGGAGAAGGGCAAACGTATCTTGGAGGAATATTTACAGGAGCAACTGATGGCGCAGGAAATGTAAATTTTACCTATACGCACCCTACCTCAATTCCTGTGGGAAGATTTATTTCTGCGACAGCGACCAACGGAGCTAACAGCACTTCTGAGTTTTCTGCAACTGCAACAGTTATTTCTTCTATTTTCGTGGTAAACTCTACTGCTGACCAAGGAGATGTGGCTCTTGGCGGGACTTTGGGTGATGGCATTTGTGGAAATGGGATTACTTGTACGCTTCGTGCTGCCATCGAAGAATCCAATGCCTTTGTGGGCGTACAAACAATTAATTTTGCGATTACTTGTTGCATACCAACCATCACTCTTGCCTCTGCCCTCCCTACTATCACAGGACAAGTTACTATAGATGGCTGGTCGCAACCGAGCTGGACAAGTGTGCCACTGATAGAGGTTAGAGGAACAGGCGTTGGGGCGGGCTTACAAGTCCAAGCAAATAATTGTGTGATTAGGGGATTGATTCTAAATAGCCATAGTATAGGTGTTTCTTTTCTCAATGTAACAGGGGGAACGTTAGAGGGTTGCTATATCGGAACAAATAGTGCAGGGGCAGCAGCAGCAGCGAACTTTAATGGAGTATTTATTGACGGTTGTACCAATGTCCTCATAGGCGGCAATAATGTTGCTTCTCGCAATCTCATCTCAGGAAATACAGGTAGCGGAATACAAATCGAAAACATCTCTTCAAATAACCGAATTCAAGGCAACTACATTGGTACAAATGCAAGTGGGACGGCTGCTATCGCTAATATTACAGGGGTTTCTATTTTTAGTCCAAACAATTTTGTTGGAGGAACTGGTCTTGGGGAAGGAAATCTTATTTCAGCGAATACAAGTGCCAACATTGGTATCTTTACTGGTGCTACTGGTAATTCGATTCAAGGGAATTTGATAGGCACGAATGTAAGTGGAGCTGCTGCTATCACTGGTGCTTCGGTAGGTATTTCCCTGAATGGCTCTGCTAACACTACTGTAGGGGGAACAGTGGCTGCAGCAAGGAATATCATTTCAGGCAATGGTTCTGGCATTCTCATATTTACTTCAAATAGTAATACTGTACAAGGCAACTACATTGGTACTGATATAAATGGAACGGCTTCTATTCCTAATACATCAGGTATTTTTATACAAAATGGCTCCAGTAATAATACCATAGGAGGAACAGTAACTGGCGCAAGAAATATTATTTCAGGAAATACCCAAAATGGAATTAGTATAGTAGATGCAACTTCAATAAATAACCTTATTCAGGGAAACTACATTGGCACAGATGTAAGTGGTATGTCTGCTCTTCCTAACACTTTATTTGGTGTGAGTATTAATAATGCAGGTACAGGCAACACCATTGATAAAAATGTGGTTTCAGGAAATGGAAATGCGGGAATCACCATACAAAATATGGCTAACCCTACGCTTATTACAGGAAATTTGGTAGGTACAAACAAAGATGGTAATGCTGCTATCCCAAATGTGATTGCTGGTGGTGTATTTATTTTTCAGGCATCCAATGTAACCATCGGGGGGAATACGCCTGCTGCCAAAAATATTATTTCAGGGAATACCACCAGTAATGGCATAAGCACAGGATTAAATGGAAGCAATAATATTATTCGTGGCAACTATATTGGGACTGATATTACGGGCGTATTACCTATCCCTAACCAGCAAGGGGTAAATTTTGGCACAAACTCAGTACAAAATGTAGTAGGCGGAACGGCGGCGGGTGAAGCAAATATTATTGCATTTAATAGCAATATTGGCGTTTGGATATTACCTACTAATGCTACGGGTAATAGTATCTCAAGAAACTCTATTTTCAAGAATACTGTTATAGGTATAGATTTGGGAAGTTCTGGAATCAATGCCAACGACCCTCAAGACCTTGACACAGGTGCAAATACCTTGCAAAATTTTCCTGTACTTATTTCTTCTGTTGCACCTATTAATACCTTAAATACTCAAATTGATGGCGTTTTGAGAAGCACGCCTTCTGCCGATTTTAATGTAGAGTTTTTTGCTAACCCTCTGAACGAAAGGCAAGGAAAAATTTATTTGGGAACAACTTTGCTCAATACTGATGCTGCGGGAGATGCTCCTTTTACCATTACTTTCCCAAATGTAGTTGTCCCCAATGGTTATTATATTACTGCCACAGCAACAACAAATATCACAAATCATACTTCGGAGTTTTCAGCACAAATACAGCATACAAATATGAATCCCCCCAGCAATATCGTAACCAATACCAACGATAGCGGTGCTGGCTCGCTAAGAAATGCCATCACTTATTGCAATGCCAATATAGGGGCTGATGTGATTACTTTTAATATTCCTACCTCTGACCCAGGCTATGTGGCAGTAGGAGATTATTTTTCTATCAAACCTACTTCTCCTCTGCCTCCGCTTACTGACCAAGTCGAAATCAATGGCTGTTCGCAGACAGGCGCAAGCGCAAACTCCGCAACGGTTGGGAATAATGCTGTTTTGAAAATAGAAATAGATGGAAATGGAAGCGGCATTGCTAACGGTCTGACTATCAACACCAATAATGCAATTATTAGATGTTTGTGCATTAATGGTTTTAATCAAAATAATATTTCTTTTGCCAGCCCAAGTACAGGTAATTTGATTGCAGGCTGTTTCATAGGGACAAACATTACAGGGACAGCCTCTAAATCTAACGCGACTATTACCGCAGGAATAAATCTTCCCGTAGGTACAGATGCTAACCAGATAGGTACAGCCAATCTTGCAGATAGAAATCTCATTTCTGGGCATAATTTGACCAGTAATCCTCAGGGTATTTTGATTCGTTCAAACAATAATATTGTACGAAACAATTATATCGGAACAAATGCACAAGGAACAGCCACTGTCAATAATTATCGTGGAATTTTTGTTGATGGTGCAGACAATAACCTGATAGACAATAATTTACTTTCTGGAAACACTCGATTTGGGATAGACATTGATGGTGCTTCTGATAATACGCAAGTTTTGAATAACAAAGTAGGTACAAACGCTGCTGGCACTGCCGCAGTGGGCAATAACATTGGTGGTGTAAGCACTTTTTGGTTTACGACAAATACGGTCATTAAGAATAATTTGATTTCGGGTAATACTACCAGGGCAATGAATATCACCAGTTCAGGGCATATCATCCAAGGCAACAAAATCGGGACAGATATTTCAGGAACATCTGGGATTCCAAACGGAAATGCTTCGGGTGTATCAGGTGGAATTATTTTAGAAAATGGTATGTCGCCCACTACCAATATTTTAATTGGTGGCACAAACGCAGGGGAAGGCAATATTATCGCTTTCAACAATGGAGATGGTATTTTGCGGAGAGATGTTACAGACGTAGGAATGCAAATTTTGGGAAATTCTATTTTCAGTAATACTCGTCTGGGCATAGATTTGAGTACAACTGGAAATTTTAACGGTTTCACAGTCAATGACTTTGCTGATGCAACCTTTGCCACAGACCGAATCCAAAACTTTCCTGATATTTTCAATGCTGAAGTCTATCCATCTGGTGGTGGTACTATTTTTTCCACCTTTAACCTCAATACCATTGATGGTAATTATCGCTTAGAGTTTTTCTCAAATCCAACCGCTGACCCTTCAGGAAACGGTGAAGGACAAACTTATCTTGGTGCGACCAACGTTACAGTGATAGGAAATAATTTTTCTCCTGCGCTGCCATATCTTGTGCCTATTGCTGCGCCCTTGGGAACGTTTATTACTGCCACTGCCACCAATCTTGCCAATGGAACAACCTCCGAGTTTTCTGCGGCACGAATTAACTGCAAACCTGTCATCACCGAAGTCAAAAATACAACTATCATAGATTGCGCGGGCGTGAAAGGTTCTGTAAGAATTACACTGAATACAACTACTTCTCCTGATGGCACTTATAATATAGAATATGCGCCCATGCAATTTATTACTGGAAATGCAGTGAATGGTGTCATTGATTTGTTCCTATCCGCAGGCACAGCCATTAATAATATGCAGGTTACACATTCATTGGGTTGTATTTCTGATATTTTCAATGTAGCACTTACCATTCCTTCGGCGGGCTTTCTCACTGCGCCCACTATCCAAAAAATCACATTGATTAATCCTACGCGCTGCGACAGACCCAATGGACGCATGATAATTGATATTTCCGCAGGTAGCGCAGGCTACGGCTACAATGTAGATGTAAACAATGATGGCAGATTTGAGTTTTTCTTCCGCCCCATCACACCTAATAATCAAATTATTATAGATAGTCTTGATGGTGGCTTTGTGGTAGGTGGTCAGGTGCGTCTTGCACAGCCATTATTGAATTGTGTGGCGATACCTTTTGCGTTTAGCGGCACGCTGGCGCGCCTGCCCAACCCTGACAGCACCGTAGCAGTTGCTGTTCCCTTGCCTGAAATCTCGCCCAATACTTCTGCCACCATTACCATTCCAAATCCACAATCTGAGGTAAGTTATCAATTACAGAATATAACAAGTAAAGCATTGATAGACAAGCCTATAACATCATCAGGAGGCGCAGTAGTGCTTAATACAGAAGTCCTGAACAGAGATGCCACTTACCAAATCATTGCCAAAAATATAATAAGTAATTGCATCTCTATTTTGGTGCAAAAGCCTGAAATCAAAGTGATTTACGGCATCAATCCTGACGATTCTCTGATAATTGCAGGAATTTACAAGCAAGTGATAGGCGTAGATTGGGACAAAACCCAGCCACTAAGCAAGTGGGACAAAATTACAGTCAAAGGAGGTCGCGTTACTGTCTTGGATTTGAGCAAGTTAGGATTGAAAGGTGCTATTCCTGAAAGCATTTTGAATTTAAAACATTTAACTCGTTTACTCATTCAAGAAAATCAATACCAATTTGACGCTTTTGAAAGATTTTTGTCTTTAAACATCTTTTTTTCAATCACTTATGCGCCCCAAGCAGACGTTTATACACTGGCAGACACCACAGCCTTAGAACGAAGCAATGTCAGCTTTAACACCAAGATTTTAGGCGTAGAAAATAGATACCAGTGGCTCAAAGACAATGCGCCTATTCCAAATAATCCCTCTGCAAATACCTCTTTGCTGAGGCTTTCACGCATCAAAATAGAAGACGAAGGCACTTATACTTGCGTGATTACCAATGCGAAAGCTCCCCAATTAACACTTCGAAGAAATAGCATCAAACTCACAGTGCGCCCATTGGCGGTCAATGTTACCGATTCTCTGATTCTGGTGAAGTTTGCCCAAGGACTTGGCGTAGAAAATTGGATACGAAAATGGAATTTTAATACCCAAGTTTCCTCTTGGGAAGGTTTGGTATTTGAAAAAGGGCAAATCGTAGGCATTAATTTGATGGACAACAACCTAAAAGGCTCAATTCCAGATGTTTTTGATTCAAAAATTAATATTTTGTCCAAACTCAAAATATTAAATCTTTCCAGAAACCAGATTAGTGGCGACATTCCTGTTTCTATGGCTTTCCTTACCGAGTTGGAATACTTAGATTTGAGTCAAAACCTGTTCAGTGGCAAAGTCCCTGCCAATATTTATCAACTGAAAACCTTGCTCACCTTGTGGCTTTCTTACAATAAATTCAATGTCATAGAAAAAGAAATAGGCAATTTGACCAACCTCAAAAACCTATTTCTCAATAGTAATGAATTTACTGAGCTACCCGAAGAAATAGGAAATTTGGTAAACTTGGAAGTCAGCGAAATGCAGAATAATAAGTTAAAAACCTTGCCAAGCAGTTTTAGCAATCTTTCAAAACTCACCTTTTTGGATATTTCTGATAATGAACTCGCAAATGTACCTGCGGGAATCCCTGCGTTGAGTAGTTTGCAAACATTACTTATGCACGACAATTTATTTAAAACTTTACCGATTAACTTATTGAATTTGAAAAATGTAAAAGAAATTACTTTTTACACAAATTTCTTAGAATTTGGCAGTTTAGAGCCTTTGCGCGCATGGTGGAGCGCGGGTACACCTATAAACGCCACTTACGCGCCACAGGCACGCATAGGCACGCCACAGGACTTGGTAGGTATTTTGGGGCAAACTATTAGTTTTTCAATCCAAACCACAGGAAGCACCAATACTTATCAATGGTTCAAAAATAATACACCTATTCCCAATGCAACCAGCCCAACTTTGCAGATTAATCAGCTTACTGTCAGTGATATAGGCTTTTATTATGTGCAGGTACGCAACCGCCAAGCACCAAACTTGCTGCTACAAAGTGAGAATTACACCTTGCAGGTAGATTGTGCGAGTATCAGAAACGAAAAACCTCAAATTCAGGTGCAAGGCTCTACCCAATTCTGTGGAAATGAGCCTATTAACACCTTGTTGTCCTCTGCACTGACTGAGGTAAACTTTCAGTGGCTTTTGAATGGCATCAAAATGAATGGTGCAAATCAAAATTCGTTTTTGCCCAGAGAATCAGGACGTTACAGACTCCAAATCACTACCCGCGACAGATGTTCGTTTACTTCTGATGAAATAAATATTGTCATCACACCTGCATTTGTGGTTACTATTCGCAAAAATGGGGATAGATTGGAGGCGGTTTCTGACCAAGCACTGGCTAATTTTGAGTGGTTTCTGAACAATCGCTTATTAGAAAACATAAATACAAAAATTATAACTATTTCAAATTCAGGCAGTTATTTTGTAAGAGTGGCGGATAGCAATGGCTGTCGCGCTACTTCGCTTACTGAAAATTTTACAGTTACGGGCATAGAGGAAAGTAGTCTTTTGCAAGAAATTATTATTTATCCTAATCCCTCAGAAAAAATCTTTTATTTGAAAGCTAATAAGCACAAAATCAAGACATTAAAAGTCTATGATGTGATTGGAAAAATTATCAAAAATATGGAGTTTTCATCAACGACAAATGATTACAAACTTGATTTGGGGCAATACACGAATGGAATTTATCTTGTGGAAATTCAAACGGATAAAGGAAATTTTGTAAAAAAAATAGTGAAAGAGTAGTCAGTTGATATAGTTTTTAACCTATATGTTGTACTTTTGTAAGCATAAAATCTTAGAACTATGGCAAGGAAGAAAAATAGAATTTGGGCAGAAGATGAACTTATCAAGACATTCAGATTGATAAGAGTAGGGGAAAACTTTGATTTGTTAGAATCTTGGTTAAATGCAAATACGGTTTTAGATGAAAATGAACAAGTTGTATTAGAAAAGTTAAGAAAATTAGCCCTCAAAAAAGCGGACTTTTGGAATGAGGAAACACTAAAAATGAAATTTATTGCTCAAATACTTTCCTTTTTTGTGCAGTTTGATGATGAAAATGACCGTTATGAAAGTTTTTACAATAAGGAAATTGCAGCTACAGTAGAGGGTATTTATTTACAAACTGAAACTGACTTTATGCTTGCCAAAGGTATAGGGGACATCGCAGAAACACCCTATTTTCATTTTCAAGAGTATAAACGTAGCAAAAAAAGCCCTCCTGAACCTATGGCACAGCTTTTAGAGGCTTTTTTGATAGCCCAAGAGGTAAATAAGAATGGGAAACCAATGTATGGCGCAGTAATCGTAGGAAGAAACTGGCAATTTGTAGTCATGGAAGGCAAAAAATATGGCATAAGTTCTACCTTTGATGCTACCAATAAAAGCGATTTATTACAGATTATTGCTATTCTTCGCAAGTTTAAAGAAATCTTAGAAACACATCTATTGAACTAATTGTAAATTTGTGTACTCATTTCCAGCCTCTTTGATTTGATTTCAACATTTCTTGAAAATTGCTTATGCGTTTTTGCAAATTTTCTGTCATGTCAGGATATTTTTTGGTCAGGTCTATGGATTCATTGTCTTTGGAAATATCAAAAAGCATAGGTTCAGCAAAGGCGGTAACGATGGGAGGCATGGGAAAAAATGAGTTTTCCAAGAATTTTTGCTGGCGCGTGTGGTATTTGAAGTTGCCCACACGCACCGCTTTGAGTTCGCCTGTCCACGCAGAAAAATAAAACAAGGCTTCGTGAGGGGAAATTGCCTTTTTCTGCCAAACAGCGAGCAAACTTTTTCCATCAATGAGCCTGTCGGTAGGTGGCTGAATATCAAGCAAATCCAATAAAGTAGGCACAATATCTATGTTCATAGCCATTGCCTCAGAAACGGTAGGCTTTAGCTTCCCTTTCCACCAAGCAATCAAAGGAACGCGCATTCCGCCCTCAAAAATCTCTTGCTTGCGCCCGCGCAGATTGCCCACACTTCCGCCGTAATCACCGCCGTTATCGCTGGTAATGATGACCAGCGTATTTTTATCTTGACCTGTACTTTTGAGGCTTTCCATGATAGCGGCAACGCTTCTGTCCAAGTCCTCCACCATGTCGCCATAAAGCCCTCCGTCAGACTTGCCCGCACTCGTAGTAAAGTGCGGTACGTGGGGCGCATTATGTGCCAAATACAAGAAAAACGGTTTTGACGGCTTTGAAGTGATGATTTTTATAGATTCCTGTGTGTATAAATCAGTGAGTTTTGACATTTCTTCATTTTTCAAAACAAGGTCTATTTTTTCATTTCTGTAAATGTTCAAAGGATTCATGTCGTGGCTGTAATGCAAGCCAAAATAGTAGTCAAAACCAAAATCGTTGGGCAGGTGTCCCGCTTTATCTCCCAGATGCCATTTTCCCACCATATTAGTCTGATAACCAGATTTTTGCAAAATTTCAGGCAATAAAATTTCATCTTTGGGCAAGGCGTTTTCAAGTCCCCTAACTTTGCGAAGGTTGGCAGTAGGCGAGCCTTCTGGGAAAAATACGTGTTTGTGGGTGTGCGAACGGACAGGATAGCGACCCGTCAGCAGTGCCGCGCGCGAGGGCGTACACACAGGCGAGGCGGCGTAAAATTGGTTCATCTGCACGCCCCCTTTGGCAAGTTTGTCCATGGCAGGCGTTTTGATGAGCTTATTTCCGTAGCAACTCAAATCGCCATAGCCCAAATCGTCAAAGAAAATCACGATAATATTTGGTTTATTAGCAGTGCTTTGGAGGCGATTCAAATACTCGCTTTTTTGTGTAAGACGTTCAGGAACGACAGGAGAATAGCTTGCTATTTGTTTGGCAAAGAACAAGTTAGGCTTTAATGTAGTATTAATTTCCGTTTCTTCACCTGCTTTGAGGATTACTGATTGGCGGAAAGGTTCATTCCCAAAATTGCTAATTTCTACGGTATAGGTATCAGGTCTGAGGTCATTCATCACAAAAAATCCATTTTTATCTGTTTTTACTGCCCAGAAAGTCCCTTCCAGCAGTACCGTCGCGCCCACGAGTGGTAAGTTTTGCGCGTTTTTTACACTGCCTTTGAGTGTGGAAAACGCTTGCTGTGCAAACCCATCTGCCTGAAAAACAATGAATAACAAAATAAAAATAAAGCCTGTTTTTTTCATAAATGTATTTTTTGTGGTCTGGTAATACTCCCACCGTTAATTGATGTTCAAGAATAAAACTTTCTTTAGTTGAGGCAGAGTTCCCCCGCTAAAGCGAGAGGTTTAAACGTAATCATTACATTTTCAAATTTTTAACACCTTGCTTGCGCCGCAGTGGAACTGGGGGAGCTACAGAACGAATATTTAATAAAATCTCATAAACGGACGTTAAGAATATTTCCTCATTTCCAAAAATATAGATTAAAAGTTTCCTACGTGCTTTTTTCTCCAATTTTTTTACCTTCTCTTGTAACCTTTTTCTTCACTGACAGTATCCCTACAAAAATTAATTATTCCGAGAATTGCAACCTTTATGTGGAATCTGGAATCATTGAATCTGGAATGAGAAATAAAATTAGAAACCTGAAATTAGGAATTTTTAATTGATAATTCCAGACGGTTCGCCGCAGCGATTAATTCATTCCAGATTTTCAAAAATTTTATATAAAAACTTAAACTTATCTTACCAATGTTCAAAAATTACCTGAAAATTGCGCTTCGCAATTTGCTGAGAAACAAGGTTTTCTCCTTCATCAATATCATCGGCTTGGCGGTAGGAATGTCTGTCGCGATGCTTATTGGCTTATGGATTTGGGACGAACTGTCCTACGACAAGTACCACCAAAACTATGACCGCATTGCCCAAGTATGGCAGTTCCAGACTTTTAATGGCAAAATCGGCGAGCAGATGGCAATGCCTGTGCCTTTGGGTGCAGAGCTTCGCAACAAGTACCCTGATTTTAAGTATGTATCAATGTCCTCTTGGAACTTTGACCATATTCTGGCGGTGGGTGATAAAAAGTTCTCTAAATCAGGCAATTACGTAGAACCAGATTTTCCTGAAATCTTTACACTTCAAATGCTCAAAGGTACACGTGGCGGGCTGAAAGAAATTAATACTATTTTGCTTGCTAAATCAGTAGCTGATGCGCTTTTTGGTGAGCAAGACCCTATTAATCAGATAGTTAAAATTGATAACAAAGCCTCTGTAAAAGTTACGGGCGTATATGAAGATTTACCACACAATACCAATCTTCGAGATGTCAAATTTCTACTGACTTGGGGGCTGTACCTCACAAATGAGCCTTGGGTGAAGCGTTCCGAAGACCAGTGGGACAATAATTCCTTTCAGATTTATGCCCAGCTTCATGAAGGAGCAGATTTTGGTAGGGTTTCAGAAAAAATCAAAAATATCAAAATGGACAAAGACAAGGAAACGATACCTTTCAAACCTACGATTTTCTTGCACCCTATGCGCGACTGGCATTTGTATTCGGAGTGGAAAGATGGCGTTCACGCGGGCGGAAGGATTCAGTTTGTTTGGCTTTTTGGCATGATTGGTACGTTTGTACTGCTGTTGGCGTGTATTAATTTTATGAATCTCAGCACCGCAAGAAGTGAAAAACGGGCAAAAGAAGTGGGAATCCGCAAAACCGTAGGCTCGGTCAAGGCGCAGTTGGTAGGGCAGTTTTTGAGTGAATCCTTGCTGGTCGTGGCTTTTGCCTTTATCTTGTCTTTGCTATTGGTCTTGATTTCTCTGCCTTGGTTCAATGAAGTAGCCGACAAAAAAATGTCTATTTTGTGGGCAAACCCTTTATTTTGGCTGATGAGTATTGCTTTTATTCTCATTACAGGCTTTGTATCAGGTAGTTATCCTGCTTTTTATCTTTCTTCATTTAA
>JAAFJS010000187.1 GCA_013298985.1 Cytophagales bacterium | reverse complement strand
TCGTAAAAAATGTTTATCGAGGCAAAAGAAAATATTTTCAAAATATTTGGGAAATTGTTTGTGGGATTGTAAACTTAAAGAATCCTAAACTCAAAAAAGTACAAACTATTTAAACAAGTTATCTATTCTTTGATTAGTGCAATTTTCAAATATACTGTTTTTATTAATATTGAACATTTTTTATCGTAAAAAATTGACTTTTAATTAATTACATCAATAATTCACGTTATTAGAAATTTTCTTACAATATTGTCGATAATAAATCTTTCTTCTACTTTTATTTTTTTCCTTTTTCCGATGTAGCCATCATTCCATTCGTACTTAAAGCCATTGGGTTTGCGTTCCATTTGCAGGAATTTTTCCAAACTGACTTTTCGTGCTTTCTGAATCTTTGGTGCCAAAAAAGCAAGCATTTGTGATGGTCTTTCTTTTATTTCTGCCATAATTTCATTTATTTTGATGTAAATTTAAGTAATAAATTAGCGTTTTACAAATTAAAATTACAGATGTTAAAAGTAGAACATATTGGCATTGCTGTCAAAAACCTTACAGCATCAAATCAGTTGTTTGAGAAACTATTTGGACAATCCGCTTATAAACAAGAAGGTGTTGAAAGTGAAGGTGTTACCACTTCTTTTTTTAAGGTGGGAGAAACTAAAATTGAGCTATTGGAGGCGACGCGTGAGGACAGCCCCATTGCAAAGTTCATAGACAAACGTGGAGAGGGGATTCACCATATCGCCTATGAGGTAGCTGATATTGGGGCAGAGATGGAACGGCTTAAAAATGAGGGTTTTATACTGTTAAACGAAACGCCCAAAAAAGGTGCAGACAACAAATTTGTTTGTTTTCTGCACCCTAAAACTACGAATGGAGTTTTGATAGAACTTTGCCAAGAAATAAAGGCTTAGGCATTATACATGAGTTCATAATATTCGTCTGCCATTCTGCCCGAATCAAAGTAAGGCGTTACCTCGCCCATGCTTCGCTTCATTAATTCCAGCCACTTGTCGTGGTGGTCATAGTAGAGTGGAAGTATCTCATTTTCAAGTATATCAAACATATTTTGGCAGTCCAGTCGGTCTTGCTCGTCCAGTGGCAAATTGGTATCTACGGGCGGAATCACAAAAGCATTCTCTCTATGTCGCGCAAACTCAGCTACCCAGCCATCATTGATGGAAAAGTTGATAGCTCCGTTCATTGCTGCCGTCATGCCGCTTGTGCCTGATGCCTCTTGCGGTCTGCGAGGCGTATTGAGCCACACATCTGCGCCACATTTGAGCAAACGCGACAGCGTGAGTTCGTAGCCTGTGAGTACGGCACAATTTGACATTTTTTGGGTATAGCGCACCAAGTGATTGAAGGTGCTGATGCCCGATTGGTCAAGAGGGTACGGCTTGCCCGCCCATATAATTTGAACTGGTCTGTCCTTTCTGGAAATTAATGCTGTAAATCGTTCGTAATCAGCTATTAACAAATCAGGTCTTTTGTAACCCGCAAAACGCCTTGCCCAAACAATAGTGAGAACGTCTGGGTTAAAAAGTTCGCCTGTCTGGTCGCCAACAACCTCAAAAAGACGCTTTTTCAGGTGTCTTTTTCTTTTGAGCAGTGCTTCGTCATCATGCACCGCTAATGCTTTTACTAACTCAGTATCAGCCCAATAGCGTTTGTTCTGGGCATTGGTTATCGAGATAATAGGACAAATATTTTTGTTGCCTTCCCACATTTTTCTGGAAACTTCTCCATGAATTTTGGAAACCCCATTGGCAATTTTTGCCATTCTGAGTGCGGTCAGCGTATAGTCCACTTCGTCGCCTTCGATACCCGCAACTTTGCGTATTTCGGGAAGTGGTGTAAAGTTAAAAAAGCTCATTTTGTCCAATAACCAAAGTTCGTGAACGGCATTTCCCGCTTTTTCGGGGGTATGCGTAGTAAACACAAAACGTTTCTTCACTTCCTCTAAATCACGATACTTAGAATATAAATAAAAGGCAACGGGCAGGGCGTGTCCTTCGTTGATATGGTACACATCTGCGCCGCCCAGTGCTTCCACCACTTTGGAGCCACCAATCCCCAGCACGATGCTTTGGGCAATGCGCGCCGCTAAGTCGCCATCATACAGTTTGTGTGTGATGGTTTGTGCCAAGTAATCATTTTCGGGAATATCTGTCGTGAGTAAGTACATAGGCACTGTATTAAAGATTTCGGGGCGCAGGTACAAAGCCTTGACATAAATCTGGTGTCTATCCACATATACAGGAACGACGATTCCTGTATCTTCCAAGAAATTGTAGTTTTTTGCCTGCCACTGCACCGTCATTTGGCGGAACTCATCACTTGTCTGGTTAAAATAACCATATTTCCAATGAATACCAATACCAATAAAGTTTTGTTTGAGTTCGTAGGCACTCCTCATGTGCGAGCCTGCCAGATAGCCCAAGCCGCCCGAATACAGTTTAAGCGGCTGATGAATCGCATATTCCATGCAAAAATAAGCTACACGCTTGCTATATTTGGGGTTTGGCGTGTAAGGGTGCTGCCAAGTATCAAATTTTTTTTCAGACATTGTTGATAAAAGTTTGAAGATTTAAGAATTTGGAGATTTGAGTTTTAGTAAAATTAAGCCGACAAGATAGTTTTTTTGAAATAAAAAAAGAAATTTAACCTTTTTCTATTCAAAAAAACTTTGAGTAAGATTTTGTATGATATAGTTAATGCGCTCTTAGACAAGCATTTAATATGATAAATAAAAAGCAGTCAATATTTTTTCCATTTCAGCCCTGATGGTCGTAGTGGGTTGTAAATAGTGGTTGTTCATGAGCGCAAAGCACAAACGTTTACCTGATTTGGTAACTAAATAGCCACTCAAACACGCATTATTGCTCAGAGAACCTGTTTTTGCAAATACAAATGGCGGATAATTTTTAAACAAATTTCGTAGCGTACCCGCCTGATTACCAATCGCCATCATGCCAAACAGTCGCGCCTCGCCTACTTTGTCAGTGGCTATTTCCTTATAAATTTTGAGCAAAAGTTCTACCTGCGTGCGTGGGCTAAATAGGTTCATGCGCGAAAGCCCTGAGCCATCAACCCAGCGCGGCTCGTCAGTGAGTGTATTCAAATGATTTTTGAGCATAAAATCAATCGTAATATCTGTATTGATTTGATTTTCACTTATTTGGCTACTGCACATCAGCAAGATTTGCTCTGCCAAAAAGTTGTCGCTGGGTTGCAACATTCTGCGATAAAGGCTATCTGCTTCCATACTTTTCAAGGTTTTGACTTCCGATTTTGAATACGGATAAGCAAGCCACTTGACCTCTCGTTTCAGTGTATCACTCAGCATCTTTGCGGTCAATTCGGGTGAAGTTACAAATGGAACTTCCTGATTTTGAAGCTGATTCACTTTTTGTAAGGTATAAGCAAATTCGTTTGACCTCAACTTTCTTTGCACCCACAATCCATCTCCTAACTTGGTATCTTCTTTCAGATTTGCCTTAAAAAAAGAAGGAATAACACTAATTTGTTTTGCTGAGTTTGCCACAAAGTTTACGTAGTTGCCATAGATAGGAAAAACGGATTTTTCGGTAGCATAATAATCGTTGTAGTCGTCCCAAGACCAACCCAGCCCAAAGTGTTGGTCTTTCCAGTTGGTATCGGAAAAGTACAATTTTTCTTGCCTACTTTTCAAAAAATCTATGACCGTATTATCGCCAAAATCAGGGTGCAGAAAAGTAGGATTTCCTGTCCCAAAAATAATCAGCGAGTCAGGGCGAACAATATACTGCAAGGCAGGGATTCGTGTAGTAGCCTCTTTTCCAAGCACTTGTAAACCTGCATAAAAAGAAAATAACTTGGTGGTAGAGGCGGGTGTAAAGTTTTTGTTGTGATTATACAGGACGACATATTGCTGCTTGTCCATGTCATAGACGCAGATGCCCGCTAAGGTTTTTTCATATTGGGGGTTTGCCTGAATGTATTTGGCGAATTTCTTAGTAGAGTTTACGTAAGAAGTTGATTTACAAGCACAAAATACTGTAGTAAACAAAAAAAAGTAAATGATTTTTTTCATGAATTTATGAAATTTAAAAACGAAATATAGTATTTTTAAATAGTCTTAATACTTTTCAAAATAGTTTTTGTTTTACTTTCTCCAAAAATAAAGGAAGCATTGCTAAGATTGAGAGCATTATCATTGATAAAAGAGAGTTTTATTTAATTATTCCATTATTTATGCATAATTCTTTAACTTTGTACCTCAAAAGTAATATAGCTGTTACGCTGTGTATAAAAATGATGCAAAAAAAATTTATTACTATATTATTCCTATTCACTTTGGTAATACTTGCTGTTACCCTGATTTTACAGTTTACTACACCTCTCATCTTCCCGCATACATGGGCAATGATAGCCTATTTCTTTGGTATTACGCTACTTTCGCACCAAATCATGGAAAAAGGAACAGCAAGCAAAGACCCCATAGATTCTTATAATGCGACTATGGGTGCAACAGCAGTGAGGCTTTTCCTGAGCCTGATAATTGTAATCGTATATATCTATTTGTTCAAAGAAAATAAGTATAATTTCGCTTTCAGCTTTTTTATTTTATATTTTTTGTTTACAGCATTTGAAATTCGAACTTTGTTATCTAAATTGCGCCAAAATTAACACTAATTTATCATTATTGATAATTAAATAATTGATTGTTAGCTTTTTATAACAATCAAAATTCAGATAAAAACAGAAATGAAAACATATAATATCAGATTTTTACTTTTTTTCTTGCTTGTATTTCCTTTGTTGGTGTTTTCACCTACCCTCACTCGCGCCGAAGATGGACATGAAGGGCATGGAGAAAGCGAAAAGTTTAATCCAAAGGAAATGATTATGCACCACGTCATGGATAGCTATGAGTGGCATATACTCGATAGTAAAGATGCCAATGGTGAGCTACACCCAGTCAGTATTCCTTTGCCTGTGATTTTGTTTACTGATGGTAGCTTGGACGTATTTATGTCCAGTGCTTTTCATCATGGCAAAGAGCAGGTCATCAAAGGAAGCAACGTCTATCGCATGGAGCATGGACATATCAAAGAAGCAAATGGCAAGCGCATCATAGATATTTCGCTGACCAAAAATGTGGTTTCTATGTTTATAGGCGCATTGATTCTTCTTTTGGTATTTACCTCAGTAGCAAAGGCTTACGTGAAGCAAGCAGGCAAAGCACCCAAAGGCGCACAAAACTTCTTTGAAATGCTTATCGTATTTATTCGCGACGAAGTAGTCATTCCTAATATTGGCGAAAAGAAATACAAAACGTATCTTCCGTATTTGCTTACTTTATTTTTCTTTATCTGGATAAATAATATGCTGGGCTTGATTCCGACAGGCGCAAATATGTCAGGAAACATTGCTTTTACCTTGACTTTGGCGTTTTTGACCTTGTTAATCACCAATTTTTCAGGGAACAAAGCCTACTGGGGACATATTTTCCTGCCACCAGGCTTGCCACTTTGGATGTTGCCTATCATGGTGCCAGTAGAAATCATTGGTATTTTTACCAAGCCCTTTGCCTTGATGATTCGTCTTTTTGCCAATATCACAGGTGGACACATTATCATTCTGAGCTTGACAAGTTTTGCTTTCATCTTCAAAAGTATGACCGTAGGCTTTGCAGCTTCTGCGGGTGTAATAATGATGATGTTTTTAGAATTATTTGTAGCGGCATTGCAGGCATATATTTTTACCTTGCTTTCTTCTTTGTTCATCGGAATGGCTATTGTAGAGCATGAACACGAACATGAACACGCAGAGCATCATTAAAGTAATTTGGAATTTCTTAATCTGGAATCTGGAATCATTAAGTTTGAAGTAAAGTAAAAAATTTTAAGTTCATGCATACTAATTTCTAATTCTTTAATTCCAAATTCCAGATTTTTCATTTATATAATTTATCATTAAATTTTAAAAACTATGTTAGCTAATTTGTTATTAGAAATCGGTGGTAGCATGAGTACACTTGGCGCAGGTATTGGCGCAGGCTTGGCAGTAATAGGCGCAGGTGTAGGCATCAGTGGTGTAGGTGGTCGTGCAATGGAAGCAATGGCTCGTCAGCCAGAAATTTTCGGCAAGTTGCAAACAGCGATGATTATTGCGGCGGGTCTTGTAGAAGGCGCGGCATTGTTTGCGATTGTAGTTTGTTTGCTTATCGCTGGTTAATGAAACTCACAGGCTTTCAAGCGGATTGCGCTTGAAAGTCCTGTTTTTTATTTAATTATTGGAATAGTTAGATAGCTAAATGGTTAAATAGCTAATTTTATAATTTTTTATTAGATTTTTTAACCGTTTGTACTCATCATTTATAATTCATAACTCATAACTAAAAATATGGATTTAGTAACACCAAGTATAGGACTGATATTTTGGACATCATTAACTTTTCTTACTGTATTTTTTATTCTTCGTTCTGTGGCTTGGAAGCCAATTTTGAGTGCCTTGGACGAAAGAGAGAAAACAATAGCTGACTCGCTGGCTACTGCCGAAAAAGCCAAGCAGGAAATGGCGGCTTTGAATGTAGAAAACGCAAGACTCTTGCAAGAAGCAAGGGCTGAGAGAGAAAAAATGCTCAAAGATGCCAAAACTGTGGCAGATAGATTGGTAGGAGAGGCAAAAGACAAAGCCATCGAAGAAAGCAACCGCATCATTGCTGCGGCACAGGAAGCTATCAAAAACGAAAAGCAAGCCGCTTTGACCGAGGTAAGGAATCAGGTAGCGCATCTCTCCTTGACGATTGCAGAGAAATTGCTCAAAAATGAGTTGAGCAACAAGAATGCCCAAGTAACTTTGGCGCAAAGTTTTATGAATGAACTGAAAACCAATTAATTATGTCAGAGATTAGAGTAGCTTCCCGATATGCCAAGTCTGTGATTGACCTTGCCGAAGAAAAAGGCATTTTGGAGGCAGTTCACGACGATATGTTGCTTTTTCAAAATACTTGCGACAACAGCATGGAGTTAAAATTAATGCTGAGAAACCCTATTATTAACCACGACGTAAAGCTAAAGGTTTTACGCCTTATTTTTAGTGGTAAAGTAAATCAATTAACACTTGCTTTTTTTGAGATTTTGACAAAGAAAAAACGAGAATCGTCCCTTTATGCTATTGCCAAAGCATTTCATTATCAGTACAATGAAAAGATGTTGGTAGAAAGTGCTTTGGTAACTACGCCTTTTGAGCTTACGGAAGAATTACGTCAGCGATTTAGAGAAGAAGCCGCCCGCATCTCTGGAAAAAAAGTGGAGTTAAAAGAAAAAGTAAACCCTGAACTGATTGGTGGTTTCATTTTACAAGTTCGTGATAGACAGATAGATACTTCTATTGGTAGCCGTCTGAAAGAATTGAAAGTAAAGTTTTCTGAAAATCCATATATTAGGGAGTTTTAGTATTTTTTTGTTTAAGTTAGTTTTGACATGGTTCGAAATAGTTTTAGCTAAATTAAATTATTCTTTTTTGTATATACCTGTTTATGAGTTGGTTATAAGAAAACTCATAATTCATAATTTATAACTCATAATTAAATAAAAATATGGTGCAAATTAGACCTGATGAGGTTTCTGCAATATTGAGAGAGCAGTTATCCAATTTCAAGACAGAGGTAGAATTAGAAGAAGTAGGTACGGTGTTGCAGGTGGGTGATGGCGTTGCCCGCGTGTACGGACTTACCAAAGTACAAGCTGGGGAGCTGATAGAGTTTGCCAATGGATTGAAAGGCTTGGTACTAAACTTAGAAGAGGACAACGTGGGTGTCGTAATTTTTGGTGATTCAAGCGGTATCAAAGAAGGTGATACAGTGAAAAGGACTCGTTCCATTGCCTCTGTAAAGGTAGGTGAGGGTATGCTTGGGCGTGTAGTAGATACGCTGGGCAACCCCATTGATGGAAAAGGACCGCTGAAAGGTGAGCTATTTGAGATGCCTTTGGAGAGAAAAGCACCAGGTGTAATTTATCGCCAGCCAGTAAACGAGCCTTTGCAAACAGGTATCAAAGCGATTGACGCGATGATTCCGATTGGCAGGGGGCAACGTGAGTTGGTAATTGGTGACCGCCAGACTGGAAAAACGGCGGTGGTGATTGACACGATTATTAATCAAAAAGAATTTTATGAGGCAGGGAAAACGGTTTATTGCATTTATGTTGCGATAGGTCAAAAAGCCTCTACGATTGCAGGTGTTTACAATGCCTTGGAGAGAGCAGGCGCAATGCCTTATACAGTGATTGTGGCGGCTTCGGCGGCTGACCCCGCGCCTATGCAGTTCTATGCACCATTTACTGGCGCGGCGATTGGCGAGTTTTTCAGAGATACAGGCAGACCTGCGCTGGCAATTTATGACGACCTTTCTAAGCAAGCAGTCGCCTATCGCGAAGTTTCCTTGCTTTTGAGAAGACCGCCAGGACGTGAGGCTTATCCTGGTGACGTATTTTATTTGCACTCTCGCTTGCTGGAACGTGCCGCCAAAATCAATAACTTTGACGAGGTAGCCCAGCAAATGAATGACTTGCCTCCTTCACTGATAGGCAGAGTAAAAGGCGGAGGTTCTTTGACGGCTCTTCCAATCATCGAAACCCAAGCAGGCGACGTTTCTGCTTATATCCCTACCAACGTAATCTCTATCACAGACGGTCAGATATTTTTGGAGTCTAACTTGTTTAACTCTGGTATCCGCCCTGCGATTAACGTGGGTATTTCTGTATCACGCGTGGGCGGTTCGGCACAAATCAAGTCTATGAAAAAGGTAGCGGGTACACTCAAACTTGACCAAGCCCAATTCCGCGAATTAGAAGCATTTTCAAAGTTTGGCTCTGACCTGGACGCGGCAACAAAGCTGACCATCGAAAGAGGTAGAAAAAATCAAGAAATCTTGAAACAAGCACAGTACGCGCCCGTTTCGGTTGAGAAACAAGTGGCAATTATCTATGCCTCAACCACTGGTTTGTTGGATACTGTTCCTGTCAATCGTGTCAGAGATTTCGAATTGGAATTTACCACTCGCTTAGATGGCGCAGAGTACAGCGAAGTATTGAGCAAGCTCAGAGGTGGCGCGCTGGACAACGTAGTAACTGACGCACTGAAATCTTTGGCGTTGGAGTTGGCAAAAAATTATGCAAAATAAGATTTAGTTTTTTGAGATATTTTTAAAGATGACATTTTCCTTGCGAAAGTGTCATCTTTTTATTTTAGTGGCGAGCATCATAACTACAAAATAAGCCGCGTTACTTCTCCTAAGTTAAACCCGTTACATATACCTCGTGCGGATACTCCACCGAAAACTTGAAATTAATCAAAATTTCTTCGCCTGATTTGGGTTTGTAGAACCATTTTAACGCCTCAAACTCATTCTTTTTGAGGGTTTCTGTATCTTCTTTGTAGATGGGGTCTATGAGGTGAACCTTAATATTGGCATTTTGTGAGATGGGCAGTTGGTCCCAAATCACGATTTCCTCTTGGGTCTTTTTATTGTTTTTGACCTTGATTTGGTACTCATAGACGATAATTTTGGTTTTTTTGGAAATAAAGCCACCTTCTTGTTTTTCGTACTTTTTCAGGAATTTGTGTTCTACTTTGATGCCTTCATCTATGCCCAAAAATGTCCAAAACTCTTCCTTAGAGGCGACCGTTTCGATGCTTGCATTTGCCACGAAGTTGCTGTCTAAGAATACGTTAGTTTCTCCTGCCAAAAATGGATAGTCAGAATCATTGCGAACTTTTGCCTTCAAGTAAGCATAAGGCGAGAGCTTGGGTGTAGAGGAATAGCGGAAATGGGCAGGGAAATCCTCTACCAGAATCGTTACTTTGTGGTCTGTATTATCGCTTTTAATGGTATGATTACCAGCTATTTGGAAGAAAACAGCAGTGGCATTGGTTTCTACTTTGGCAGACTGTTTTTCCATACTGGGTTCAGCAAGCACCATGTCTGCTAATAATTTGGGGCTTCTCTCTATTTCCTGAACCATAAAATTTTGGGTAGAAATTCCACCTCCTACTCCCCTTGATTTTTTTTTTTCTTCCTGATAAACATTCATTACATCAATTCTCCAAGGTGTAAGTTCGGGCTGATTCCCACTAATTTGCGGTTGGGCTGTAGAGATTTTGAGCTTTACCTCGTCCCAGTTTTCGCCTGTATTTTGCTTCACGATAGCGTTGTAGGTGATATTCATTTGCTTGCGCTCAGTATTGACGCGCAGGTCATAGACAGGAAACCAGCTTGCATTTCTGACCATGTAGGAGAGTTCCAGCGTCAAATTCCCTTCGGTCTTCATCTCCACAATCACCTCCACTTGTCTTTTCTCCTTGTTTGTATAGCTTCCTAACTGATTGATTTTGCTTTCAGTAGCTTTTTTTTGATTATTTAATTTGCGCTTTTGCTCCTCGCTTTCGGTAATTTCTGCGTCAATCGTGCTAAGTTTTTCCCTGTAAAAACCTATCATACTGAGCCACTTCGCAGGGTCAAGCTCTGTTGCGTCGCTTTTTTCGGTGGGTGCAGTAATTTTTTTTACAATTTCATCTACAAACGTTTTCTCTTTTTCTAACCTCGTCAGCTTTAAGTGTACTTGTGAAAGTTCATCAGTTATTTTTTGTTTTTCCTGATGCAAAATTCCAGCATCTTCTCCTGGGATTTCAGCATAAAACTCTTTTTTGAATTTCACATTTGAAAGATTGGCATTACCCAAGCCGCTGACTTGCACACTTTTCTGGTCAATCGTTTCGGGCAAAAGGTCAAAAAGTAGCTGATGTTCTCCTGCTGCTAAGGATAACTGGGCGGTTCGCGTAATCAATGCCCTGTCTGTAAAAACGGTAATGGCGGTGATAGAAGATGATAGCGTTTGCATTTTTGTTTTTTATTTATGGTCTTTGGTTTGAGGTGATAAGCGAAGATAGGTGTTTTTTTTAATTTTTTTAATTTTTCCTTTGAATAAAAATGATTTATATTTGTACAAAATAAATGCAAACTTCCAATCATGGTAGAAACACCAATCACATACATAGAACGTATTGAAATCAAAGGGCTTTGGGGCAAATATGACATTGACTGGACGCTTGACCCCAAAGTAAATATCCTCATTGGCATCAATGGAAGTGGGAAAAGTACGGTGTTGAATATGATAGATAGTGTTGTTAAGCGTAAAAATTTTACTAAAACGAAAGTTGAAAGAATAGGAGTTATTTTCAAGGATGGTGATTTAACTTATGAACCTGTTACTGAGAGATTTTTGCCTATTTTGGAGAAAGCAGATAGAGAAAAAATAGAAAAACTTCCACAGGATATAAAAGAAGTCATAAATGAGGTTATTAGTGGAAGAATCACTCATATTTTGTCTGGAAGTTTAGATGATGAAGCAAGGAACTATAAAAATTTAGACAAAATAGCTACTTTTGAAACAAGTCTACAATCCTTAGAATCAATACAAAAGCTATCTAACCAAGATATTAAAACCAACTTAGATTGGGATTTGTGGAATTTGGAAAAAGATTTTAAAGGTTTTAAATCCAAAATATATTCCCGTTACATCAAAACAAAAGATGAAAAATTATTAGAAAAAAGCATTTTATTCGAGAGTATTATCAATCAGTTATTTGAAAAAACAGATAAAGCAATTCTTATTAGTGAAGAAAGCGACATTCATTTTCAGCAAGACAAGGAGATTCTTTCCATGTATCAACTCTCCTCTGGTGAAAAGCAAATGTTGATTATTTTGCTTAAAGTGCTTTTGCAAGACAATCAGCCCCATATTTTGCTTTTGGACGAGCCTGAAATTTCTATGCACGTAACTTGGCAACATCATCTGGTGGAAAATATACAAAAACTCAATGAAAATTGTCAGCTAATCATAGCAACACATTCGCCAAGTTTGCTGGGCAAAGTTTGGCATGGAAAAGTAGTAGAAATGATGGATATTTCTCACCCAATCAATGAATTAGCAACAGTATGACCAAATCTGATTTTGTATTAGCACTTAAAAATGAACTGCTATTTACCCAAAAAGAAGCTGTTGTATTTACCGAAGACGAAGTAGATGCTTATTTTTGGCAAGGTGTTTTTGGAAAATTTGCCCCACAACTACGCTTAGGTTTTTATAAAGGTTATTTGCCTTTGGACGAAAATAAAAAAGCAAAAGGGCGCAATGCAGTCTTAGCCTACAAAGATTTTGCAGATAGGCAACTTTTACTTTGCGTGGATAGCGATTACCATTATCTGCTTGGCGATGAGGAAATAACAAGCCATTTTGTTTTCCAAACCTACACACATTCCATTGAAAACTACCAATGTTTTGCACAAAATATAAACACTGTTTTTGAGGAAATTATGGTTGTCTGACAATTTTTGTGGCAGACTGAGTTTCTACGAGTTCCCCCCGCTAAAGCGAGGGGTTAGATTAACCC
>JAAFJS010000186.1 GCA_013298985.1 Cytophagales bacterium | reverse complement strand
TCAATCAAAAATTTCTTACTCATAAACTCGCGCATCTCTACTTTTTTCTTCTCCCCAAAGTGATAGTAAAGCTCATTGTTGGGTCGCGTCATGCGAATCTGCACTCCGCCATTGTTGGTTTCTTCCTCTTCTTCCTCCTCTACATTGTTATAAAAAGATTCATTGGCATTAAAAGCGAGCTGTGTTTTGCTGGTGCGAAACTCAGGCACCATTGCTTTCATCGCTTCCTGTTGCCCTGTCAGGCGTTTGTGCATATTCACTTTGACCTCATACGTGATAATGCCCTCGCTTTTTTGGGCAAATGCTACTGCACTTACAAATACTAAAATCAAAAAAAATAACTTTTTCATCAGATTAAAATGGTTTGATAATTTCCTAATTTGATAACAAGCCTGAGTTGGTTTGATTTTTTTAATCATTTCAAACCATTATTTTCAAACTTTTTCCAAATTTAATCCAAATTTAGACTGGGGAAGGTTAATGTAACTTGAAAAGCTGTTAAGAGAAGTTAAGAGAAAAAAACTAAAAACCCCAAGCTGCGCCCAGCGTTACAAAGAAGCCACTGTAATCAAAGGGCAGACGCTGAATGTACTGGTTATTGTACTGAAAATCAAACAAGGTGTCGTCGGGTAAGAAGTTAGCTGTTCGCGTAGAGGAGGAGTTGCGGGTGCTTGTTCTTTGAGAAAATCGTATGCGCGTATTTTTGGTGATAATAAATTGATAACCAATTGTTAAGCGTAGGCTTGCTATCTTGGTAATAGGGTATTTGAGGGTAGCCAAAGGGCTGAAAGTAAAATTATTTTCTATGAGAGAGGTGGAGAAATCATAAATGGTATTAAATACTTGTCTTTGCAAGCGGATAGGTTCTCGTAATCGCCTGTTATCCAGTTCTTTGTATGTATTTAGGTAGCCTATGCCTGCGCCAACTTGCACCAATAGCTGTTTTTTATTTACCTCAAAAGGCAAGTTTAGCCCACCTGCTAACCCTACTTGTAGTCCTGTCATGCCGCCAATGGTAAGTTGGAAATGGGTATTTGCAAACCACTTGTGCGTATTGCCCAGCTCAAAATTGAAGTTAAAATGAGGGGCAACTTTTTGATTTGTAACACTTTTGAGGGTATTGATAAAATCTGAGGACGACATATAATAGACCATCGCAAACTGCGCTTCTCTAATTTCCCATGCGTTCATGCCCGCGCCTGCGCCAATAGCTACGTAAAACTCTCCTCTTTTGTTCGTACTGCCCTGCGCGCAAAGCGACAAAGTATATAAGCTAAAAAACAACGTAAACAAATTGAGCGCAAGATTTTTATACATGAGGTTTAGATTATAATGTACAGTAAAGCTACTATTTTTTTTCGCTTTTACAAACAAAATTATTGCTAAGTTGCCCTTGCGCGTGCTTTCATTCCCAATGTCAGGCTTTCAAAAAATTACATACTCATTAGTGATTCCCTGCGGCGCATCTTGCCTGCGGGTATGCCAAACATCATCTTGAAGCGGCGGCAAAAGTAAGCAGTATCTTTGTAGCCCACATCATTGCCTATGACGCGAATACTTTTCTTGGAGGTACGCAAAAGGTTCACTGCCTCTTCCATGCGTTGGTACTCGATATAGTCTTGGGGATTGATGCCTGTCATCATCTTGAAATATTGCCCCACATAGTCCTCAGAAACATTGGCAACGTTTGCCAGTATCTTGTTAGAAAGGTCTTCACTCAAATGCTCTTTGATGAAAGAAAAAATGTCGATGAGACGCGGGTCTTTGAAGTAAGTACTGTTCGTGGCGAGTTTCTCCACAAATAGCTGGCTATTAAGTACATATCGTATAATTTCTATCACAATTTGGTCGGAATAAATAGCAATAACCCTATTTTTGCCTGCCTCGTCGCGGCTCACTTCTTTGACCACCTCTTTGAGGAGTTGGGCTAATTTGGGGCTTTTGATAGCAAATGGCGGCATATCGAGTGAGGTAAAAAGGCTCACAGAGTCAAAAACCTTGGCATCAAAAGTAATGTAGGAAAAATAATCGGCAGTTCCTGCCTCGTTGCGCTTTCTCAGATACCTCTCGCGACTGCCAATAAAGTCTTCATTCGTAATGGTATGCACTGAGGTAGAGCTACTTCCGTAGGAAACGGAGGTCATCTTGCCCGCAGGAAGGAACAACAAATCGCCTTCAGCCACCTTCTCGCTATCATCACCAAAAGCCATTACGCCTTTGTTTACCAAGAAAAGCGTATTCTCCACGTCATACGTATTGGTTACGCGTACAGGCTGGAAAATCTCCAATTCCTTAGCCTTGATATAGCGGACACTCAGCGATTCGATGACTTTATTGTAATCTTCCATGCTTCTAAAATATTATTATTCCAAGTTTATATATAACAAATTTAAGATAATAATATTGTATTTTCCAAATTTCAATCTAAAAATTATTCAAATTTTTAATTCAGAAAAAAATAGCACAATTCAAAGATGCAAAAAATCATTTTTACTTCCTATTTCTAATTTCTGGCTTGTTTCATTGGTAATTTATTGTTTTTCAGGCATATCACTTTTATCTAATTTATTTGTAATATCAGAGTTATTAGTCTTAACAGCATCATTCCGCGAAATACCTTACTGAGCAATAGCAGAGAAAACATAAAAAAATACAAGGATAACCAAAATAAGAGAAAGAGGTCTAATTTCTCCGCCCGATAATAATTTCCGAAGTTTCCACTATATTGCTTTTGTTCAAAGCCCTATCTACTATTTGCACATCAAATTTGATGGTGTCGTTCCTTGAAATACGCGGAATCGTGGCATCAGGGAATACATACAAATACAAAAAGGTATATTGAAGTGTCCCCTCAATCGCAGATTTTCTGGCTTCATTTAATCTGGGATAGCGACCATTCAGCGTGAAGGTTGGCTCTGTAAATCTAACAGGTACATAGCGTCCATTGACTCTTTTAGAGATATTTATGAAAAAATTATTGTAAAATGGATTAGCTGCTCCATTAGCCTCTTTTGCCTGAAAAGGTGGCTGGTCGTCTGTGGTACTCAGCCCCAAATCTCCATCGCCATCTTGCCAAGTAATAGAGATGTAAATAGAGTCAGAGCCATTGTTAGGTACATTTTTGATAGATTCGAAGGCTATGGAAGGCACATCAGGGTAAGTAGGTGGTTTGAAACAAGCAACCGCCAAAAAGCCCAATAAAATAAGTAAAATCACTATTTTTGCAGTATTCATATTTTTGATTTGAAATTGATACAAATGTAATATTATTTACAAAATAAAAAAAGACAATACGTGAAACTCGATACAGCCCAAGCCGTTACTCAATTTATACAGCAATTTAAAAAAGATATTTTCAAAATTAACCATACTAATTTTGAAGAATATGCCTTACAACTCTTTCGTTTTCAGGCAGAACACAATCCTGTGTACAAATCGTACCTTTCTGCTTTAAAAGTTAATAAAAATAAAGTTCAAAAGTTAGCGCAAATCCCTTTTTTGCCCATAGATTTTTTCAAGTCGCATCAAGTGCTTAGTAGTCAGGCTACTGCCGAAATAGTATTTGAGAGTAGCGGAACGACTGGCACTCAAAACAGTAAACATTATCTATTAGACGGAAGTTTTTACAAAAACGTTGCGACGCATATTTTTGAGAGTTTTTATGGAAAATTAACAGATTATCAGTTTTTGGCTTTGCTTCCTTCCTATTTGGAGAGGAATAATTCGTCTTTGGTCTATATGGTGGAGCATTTTATTAGTACGGCAATAGGTACAAGCGCGAAGGACAGCTCGCGTAATTTCTCTGGGTTTTACCTAAATCATACGCAAGATTTGATGGAAAACTTAAAAAAATTACAGAAAGAAAAGCAGCAAGTAATCTTAATTGGAGTAACTTTTGCGCTATTAGATTTTGCAGAAAGTAACCCAATGGACTTATCTGACGTTATTATCATGGAAACGGGCGGCATGAAGGGGCGCAGACGCGAAATGATACGTGAAGAAGTGCATCAAACGCTACGTGAGGCATTTAATGTAAAACAAATTCATTCGGAATATGGCATGACCGAACTACTTTCGCAGGGTTATGCAAGGCAGGACGGCGTTTTTGAAAGCCCTGCGTGTATGAAAATTTTGCTCAGAGATGTGAATGACCCTTTTGAGGTCGGCACGCACCTCCGCAGTGGCGGAATCAATGTGATAGATTTGGCAAATGTGGATTCTTGTGCTTTTTTGGAAACCAAAGACCTTGCTACCTTAGTTGATAATGAACGATTTAGGGTGCTTGGGCGTTATGACCATTCGGACGTGAGAGGGTGCAATTTGATGGTTTATTAGGCAAATTATCACTGACAATTTCCTCATTTTGTTATTAACATATTAAAGAGATGGTACAAACTTATAATTAAAATTATTTTTAAAATTAATATAAACAAAGACATGAAAAATAGAATTTTAGTAGCGATTGCGGCATTATTTTTACTGAGTGCGACTTCTTGCGCCTACAAAACTTGCCCGACTTACTCTAAGGTAACGAAACCTGCTACTCACAAAATCACAAAGGCGTAAATAATAACGATTGGCTTTTTAGCTTTGAGGCAGTCAGTGTGGCAAACGCTGACTGCCTTGCGTGTATGTGCTTAGTCCAAAGCGGATATTCGAAAAAACTCCGTATTTACCGCAGAAAACTCCTCACGACTTTATACTTTTGCCGCTTAATCTAAAAGAAACTGCATGAAAATTTATACCAAAACAGGCGACCAAGGCGAAACATCTTTGGTCTATGGAACCAGGGTGCTGAAAGATAACCTGCGAATAGACAGCTATGGAACGGTTGATGAGCTTAATTCTTACATTGGGCTGGTGCGCGACCAGCCTGTCAATGAGCTTCGCAAAGAGATTTTGAAGGAAATCCAAGACAGACTTTTTACCGTAGGGGCTTCACTGGCGACTGAACCTGAAAAAGACCGTAAAAAAATTCCTGACCTCTATGAATCTGATATTATTTTTTTGGAGCAAGAAATGGACAAAATGGACGCGGAACTGCCTGAACTGAGGCATTTTGTACTTCCTGGTGGGCATGAATCAGTTTCTTTTTGCCATTTGGCGCGCACTGTCTGCCGCAGGGCAGAACGCTTGTGTGTAACCCTGAGCCAAGATGACCAAGTAGATGTGCTGGTTATCAAATACTTAAATCGCCTTTCTGATTATCTTTTTGTGCTTTCCCGAAAAATGGCGCAAGAACTAAACGCCGAGGAGGTAAAGTGGATTCCAAGAGTTTAGGTAGTTATGAATTATTAGTTATAAATTATGAATTGATACAATATGCTAATAATCAATATTTTATACAAAATCTATCATATAAACTAATTTTGAGCAACACTTAATAAAAAGAAGTTTCCTTTTTATTAAGTGTTTATACTTTTTAGCAAAAGTTTTCCAACAAACAGATTTAGAAGCCGATTTGTTATGAAAGCACGCTGGCATTGATAACAGCTTCTTCTTTGAATTTGATGTCGATTTCGCGAGAAAGGAAATCTGTATTGTCGCTAAAACCAACTTTGCCTGCCCTCATAATCGCCTCATTAGCGACCTTTTTGATGGGTGTATAGCAAGAATCTGGCTCAGGTTTATACGGAATATTAGTAATGAGATTATACACCGAAATCAGCGACCAGCGTGAATTATCACTCAGGTTGGCATTGGAGCGGTGCAAGAGATTGGCATGAAAAAAAAGTGCATCACCAGGCTCAAGCTCTACATAAACCAACTCCATTTTTTTCAACGCTTCTTCTACTTTTTCCATGTCTGCGCCTACTTGCTCTCCCGCCATGTTGTGATTTACCCTGTCCATCTTGTGCGTGCCTTTAATGACCTGCATACAGCCATTTTCTTTGGTAGCTTCGGTAAGTGCTACCATGATGCTCACCATTTGAGGGAATAAAAAACCATTGTTGTACCAGTAGCCATAGTCCTGATGCCATTCCCACGCGCCACCTTTTTTGGGTTCTTTTTGCATGAGTTTGGAGTGATAATGCCCCACTGTGCCGCCCAAAATCATTTCTGCGGCATCTACTACTTTTTCACATCGGCTATACATACTATAAATATCCTCGCCTGGGGTGTACCACAGTGCCAAGCGCGTCCTTAACCCTTGCGTATCGTTGAGGTCAAATGAGTTTTTGCCTACTACGTCATCATCAACGGCGGTTTGGTACATGAGTTGTGCTTCCTCTTTGCTCAAAAAATTTTTGATAATTACGTAGCCATCTCGTTCAAAAACAGGCAGATGCTCGTGTGTGAATGGATTAAATTTCATAATTACTAAATGATTTAATGTATGGTTTCTGACTACAAAATAGATTGTGA
Source organism: Cytophagales bacterium (assembly GCA_013298985.1). Taxonomy (GTDB): domain Bacteria; phylum Bacteroidota; class Bacteroidia; order Cytophagales; family Thermoflexibacteraceae; genus Thermoflexibacter. Next base: position 6,301 of record JAAFJS010000186.1, on the reverse strand, counting down.
TGTAGATTTTTAGTGGCAAAAACTGTACTATTTTCAACCTAATTTCTTGCTTGTATTCCTTAAATCGTTGGTTTTTCTATGATTTTTTTGAATGAAAAAGCGATTGCTGAATCTCCATGCTCCCTCAAATGTAACAGCCTTGATTTTCCTTCTTTTGCACTTGGGAAGTTGCCTTCCTCAATCCACCACAACGCCAGATGCGCTTCTTGCATTTTTTCAAACCACCTTGCTCTATCTGCAAAAACACTAACATGGCTTGATTTGTAGGCAAAATTTTTCAAATCTTCTACACTTTCCCAAACGGAAATATTAACAATGATAAGTGGGTCGTGAAAAGGATTGATGCTGGTTGCATTATTAGAATCATCTTTTAATCTCCAAATAAACCCCTTGCTTTGCTCTGCCAAGGCATTAATGGTATCTAACTGGGCAACAAAATCAGCAATGAGTGGGTCTGTAATTGGCGCAATTAGTTTGGCAATATTGATTTGAGCAAGCTGATGATTCATAGTTAGTATCAATTAAATCGTATTTTCTCTTGAAATATTTTTTTGACACTTGCCTCTAATTTGAGGGCTTTGGGTATCAAAATTTGATTTTCTATGGTGGCGTGTGCGGCGAGTTCTTGCTCAAAGGATTGAAGCTCAGTATATAGCACTTTGAGAATGAAAGGAGTATCTGTTTTTATTTCGTAGCCGTTGGTCATTTCGCGTATGCCTTCCATGTCATCGTCGTCAGTGGTATGCGCGGCGGCGAACTTGGCAATGCTATATTTTTCCATGTCAAAATAGATTTTGGAAATGGGCATCTGATGATAAACAACATCATCTAAGCGCATGATGTGGTTAAATATTTCGGATTCTTCTTCTAAAATATGATGAATAAAATCTTCGGCAAAAAGAGGAAAAGCTATCTTTAAGTCATTGATGACTTCCATATAAGGTGAATCAACACTGGGCAAGTGAATATTTGCCACCAAATCGGTCATATAGGGGAGGCGATGACGCATAAAAACTCGATGTGCTTGCTTCAAGTGGTCTATCACCATGTCCACAGGGTATTTGGCAAGGCGAGCAAAGTGAGCAGCATTAATTTCTGCTGTATTATCAGTCATTTTTTGCGCTAATTCCCGTACTATCATCGCAGGGCTGAGGTGTCGAGAAATACAAATAGACTCCAAAGTTTTGTATGGATACTTAAAAAAATCTATCCCAAACTGGTGTAGCACTGCACCATAACTATAGTTTTCTGCTACAATTTCCGCTAAATTTTTACCCCACATCATTTAATTGTTAGTTTATGCCAACTCTTTTTCTTTATTATCAGGCAATTTAGGTTTCTTTTTCCATAAATAATACATTCCAAACAAAATAACAGAAAAACTCGCCACCAAAAGCCAATAGTTTTCACTTTCTTTTCTCAAATTAGCATTAGAGGTATTTGTATTTACATCTTCCAAACTGCTAAACTCGTCTTTTTCTGTTTCTTTGACTATTTCCTGAGCCGTCGTAAGGTCAATATTTTGTGTTACCTCCGCCATTGCTGTCAAGTTACCTTCTACTGCTGGCTTTTCATCTGCTTTCTGTGGCTCTGTGGGCAGTTGTTTATTTTCTTTTTCCTTTGTTTGTTGTTGTAAGATGGCTACTTGTCTGTGTTTGCCCAAGATATTAATAGGAAGGCTTGCCTTATTGAGTAAGGCTTGGCTTTGCTGCAAGGCTTCGAAATCTTCGCCCAAATCGTCTTTGGTAGCACCGTCAGTTACTGCCCAAACTGCGTATTGTCCTGCTTTATTCTGATTATCTGTTTTTTCAATCACTTTTGCTAACCTCAATAGCGGCTCTTCTGCCCACCCACCCACATCATACCGAATAAAAATGTCAGGAGAGTTTTTGTGCAACTGCCCACACATCGCATACACTCGGTCTATAATTTTTTGCTTGGGCATAAGCCTATAAAATAAGGTCTTCGTAACGACCATGTTTTGCGAACTACTGTCGCGTGAAAGCAACATTGTACCACACCTTAACGCTACATTTATCACCGAGTCCGACATATTTTTGATGCGTATGTCCATACACTCGCCATAGTGTGCGCTTACCAAGTCAGGCTGTAGTTTATTAGGATTATAAGCACCTCTAATCCCTATCGAAACCTTTCCACTCAATCTCGCATCTAAGATAGAGATAGTATCTTTTGGCATCTTTTGATAAAGATGGGCAAAAGTATCCGTACCGCTAAACGCCAACACAGTAAGTAATATGTACTTCAAGAGGTCTTTCATAAATATAACCAACAGTTAATCAGTGTAATTAGGAACTAAAACAAGGTGTAAATTAAAAGTAAACGGGTAGTTTATTGGGTACAAACTTAGTGAAATTTACTTATAAAAGCACAATTTGTATATCAACTTTTTGTTAAACTAAAATAAAATTAACAGGCACATACCAAGTGTTATTCGAGCCAAAAGCAAAAAAGGTTTCATTTGCTGGATAAAAATAATAAAATTTGTCGTACACTTTGCATATCTAAAATCTTCTCCCTACCTTTGCAGTCCATTTTTAAAATACTATAAAAATATACAATGGACAATTTAAGTTATAGGACTATCTCAGCCCACAAAGATTCTGTGGTCAAAGATTGGGTGATTGTCGATGCTCAGTCTGCAGTCTTAGGTCGACTTGCGAGTCAAGTTGCCAAAATAATTAGAGGAAAGAACAAACCAAGCTTTACCCCTAATGTAGATTGTGGAGATAATGTAATTATTATCAATGCAGACAAGATAAGGCTCACAGGTAAGAAGTGGACGGATAGAGAAATCATCACCCACTCAGGTTACCCAGGCGGACAAAGCAGGGTTTCCCCAAAGCAAGTCATGGCAAAATTCCCCACTCGTTTGGTGGAAAACGCCGTAAGAATGATGCTTCCTAAAGGTCGTTTGGGAAGGAAATTATTTAACAATTTGTATGTGTACGCTGGCACAGAACATCCTCATGCCGCCCAACAACCAAAAGAAATCACCTTATCGTAATGGAAGTAACCAACACAATCGGAAGAAGAAAAACCTCTGTTGCACGTATCTATATGTCAGCAGGTAATGGTGTAATTACTGTAAATAAGAGAGATATTGTAGATTACTTCCCTTCAGAAGTTCTCCGCATTATCGTTAATCAGCCTTTTGCGACCACCAAGCAGTTCGGTGCGTTTGACGTAAACGTAAACGTACATGGCGGCGGTCCTAAAGGACAAGCAGAAGCAGTGCGCTTGGCTATTTCGAGAGCATTGGTAGAAATCAATCCCGAATTTAAGTCTTCTCTGAGGACAGAAGGATTTATGACCCGCGACCCTCGTATGGTAGAACGTAAGAAGTACGGTAGGCGCAAGGCGCGTAAACGTTTCCAATTCAGCAAGCGTTAATATTTTGCTTAATCTCTTTAAAACAGTAATCTCATGTCTAACTTAGAATATAAAGATTTATTAGATGCAGGCGTGCATTTTGGACACCTTACGCAAAAATGGAATCCTAAAATGGCTCCCTATATTTTTATGGAGAGAAATGGAATCCACATCATAGACCTAAACAAAACATTGGTTTGCTTAGAAACGGCAGCAGAAGCAGTCAGGAAAATCATTCGTTCAGGCAGAAAAATCATGTTTGTAGCCACTAAAAAACAAGCCAAAGAAATCGTTTCTACAGAAGCGGCTCGCTTGAAAATGCCTTTCGTTACTGAAAGATGGCTTGGTGGTATGCTTACTAACTTCACTACTATCAGAAAATCTTTGAAAAAATTGGCAAGTATCGATAAGATGATGAAAGATGATACTTATACCAACTTGGCAAAAAGAGAAAGATTGACTGTTACACGTGAAAGAGAAAAGCTGCACAGATTGCTGGGCGGTATTGCAGACCAAACTCGCCTGCCTGCGGCTCTTTTTGTAGTGGACATCAAGCGTGAGCATATCGCTATCAAAGAAGCCCAACGTCTTAATATTCCTGTATTTGCTATCGTAGATACAAATTCTGACCCTGATTTGGTTGATTTCCCTATCCCAGCCAATGATGATGCCTTCAAATCAGTGGCTTTAATCACTTCTTATATTGGCAAAGCTATCGAAGAAGGCTTGATGGAAAGAAAGCGTGAGCGCGACGAGTCTAAGACCAAAGACGAAGAAAACCAAAAACGTGAAGTAGATGGTGATGAAGTAGCGCACGAAGAAGAAGCTGAAATAGAATTGTAATCTCTTCAATCTCAATGATATAAAAAAGCGAACGATAAATTTTATTGTTCGCTTTTTTTATGGCTTAGTTTGCCAAAGCCATTAGCAAATCGTGCTGTGTGATGATGTGTACTTGGTTAAATTCATCTCTGACCAGCAAGGCTTTATTGTTTTTGTCAATCAGTGAAGAAAGTGAATCCACTGTATTGTCCAAACCCACAAAGCGGAAAGGCTTGTCCATGATTTCTGTTACAGGGCTTTGCCTGAGTTCAGGATTCTCTATCAGCAAGTGCAAAACCTTAGAATCGTCCAAGCTCCCTACAATGTTATCCCCTTCAAAAACGGGAACTTGTGAAATTCCTGCGCGACTCAAAATTTTGACAGCATTGCCCAGTGTTTCGTTTTTATCTACCGCAATCAAGCGAGCAGAGCCGTTACGCTTCCCTATGATGTCTTTAGCAGTGGCAAAGCTACGTTCCTCCAAAAATCCTCTTTCCTTCATCCACACGTCATTGTAAATTTTCCCCAAATACCTTGTGCCATGGTCAGGCAAAATAACGACCATTACATCATCTTCTTTCAAATGGTCTTGGGCGTAGTCAAGTGCTGCGCTCATTGCCGAGCCGCAAGACCAGCCTACAAACAAGCCTTCCTCACGTGCCAGCCTACGCGCGATGATTGCTGCGTCCTTGTCTGTAACTTTCACAAAGGTATCTATCACATTAAAATCCACGTTTTTAGGCAAAATATCCTCGCCAATGCCTTCGGTGAGGTAAGGATAGATTTCGTTTTCATCAAAAATACCTGTTTCCTTATATTTTTTGAAAACAGAACCATAGGTATCTGCCCCCACAGTAACCAAAGAAGGTTTTCTCTCTTTGATGTACTTGGAAATTCCTGAAATCGTGCCGCCTGTGCCTACACCCGCCACCAAGTGCGTGATTTTGCCCTCGGTTTGTTCCCAAATCTCAGGTCCTGTGGTTTCATAGTGCGCTGCAAAGTTAGATAGGTTATCGTACTGATTGGGATACAGCGAGTTAGCGATTTCTTTATTGAGTCTTTTGGCAACTGAATAGTACGAGCGCGGGTCTTCTGGCTCTACGTTGGTGGGGCAGACGACGACCTCCGCGCCCACTGCGCGCAAGATGTCAATTTTCTCCTTGGATTGCTTGTCAGCCATGGTAAAGATGCACTTGTAGCCTTTGGCAATCGCCACCAAAGCCAAGCCCATGCCTGTATTGCCCGAAGTGCCTTCGATAATAGTGCCTCCTGGCTTCAAAAGCCCTTTTGCTTCAGCGTCCTCTATCATCTTGACAGCTATGCGGTCTTTGACAGAATTACCAGGGTTAAAATACTCTACTTTGGCGAGTATTGTACCTTTGATTCCTTTGTTTAACTTATTGATTTTGACCAAAGGCGTATCGCCAATGGTATCTACGATGGTGTTATAATATTTCATGGTCAATGTTTTTTTTAGTTTTGCGATTTTAGACACTAAGTTCGTAATCTATGTTGTATCATTTGCGGTCTAATGCAATTAATTATTTGATAGTCAATACCTTATCAATCAACTCTTCCACGATAGCCGCGGAAACTTGCTCATATTTTTGCTCAAAAAGCTCCGCCATTGGCTTAATACAACGTTTTAATGCTGCCACAGGCTGACAATAAATATTTGTGTTTCAATGAAATCGTGGCATCATGAAAGATAGCTTTTTTTGAAAAGCATAAGGTTTTGCGAATGAGCTTTGCACAACACAAACGAAATTTGCCATTTCTGCTTTCAACATAATCCTAAGGGTAATCAAATTACCTGCATTGACCAAACCATAAGAAGAACACAAAGGGTTATCATAATATTAATGGATTTTGAACGCCTCAAAATCTGATTTTAACATATTCACTTTTCCCATAAAACCACAAACATACCAAACATAGATTATATACGCAAGTTCAAATTATCATATTCTTGTTTTTATGTTTGGAAATATCTTTTTTGTCTTTGTCTTTTTTTGTTGCCATTGTGCTTATGCTCAAATGCTACCTAAATATAAAAATAAATTTCAGCAAAATTTTAACTACTGCG
>JAAFJS010000185.1 GCA_013298985.1 Cytophagales bacterium | reverse complement strand
AGGAAGAAACCAACAATGGCGGAGTGCAGATTCGCATGACGCGACCCAACAATGAGCTTTACTATCACTTTGGGGAGAAGAAAAAAGTAGAGATGCGCGAGTTTATGAGTAAGAAATTTTTGATTGAGGGAGAGTTAGTCCCCAATGCGTGGAAACTCAGCGATGAAACCAAAGAAATCAAAGGCTATACCTGCAAAAAAGCCACTTTTACCAATGCAGAACGCAAGCAAAATATTACGGTTTGGTATGCCGAGCAGATTCCCGTTGCGGCAGGACCTGATAGCTTTAACTCCTTGATAGGCTTGATATTACAGGTTGATGTCAATGAAGGAGAGATAGTTACCACTGCTATCAATATTGACTTCAAAGCACTGAAAAAATCAGACATTAAAACGCCCTCCGAAGGCAAAAAAGTTACCTCTGAGGAGTTTAAAAAAATGGTAGAGGAGAAAATGAAGGAAATGGGCGGAAACGGCATAAGAATCATGAAAAATTAAAGTAAAAATTAGATAAACAAAAAAACGTCAAATTAACTTTATATAAAACCCTTTGCATTGATTTGCAAAGGGTTTTTGTATTTTCAAGATACATGATTGCTTTGTTATTGGTGAAAAAATACACAGCAACGGCATCAAAATCATCAGCCAACCCAGCTACGCGAAAACTTAGCCAAATATTGCGAAAACCTCATAAATACATTATCTTTGTGGTCATAAAAACAATAAACCAAAGCAGGCTCTGGCATTCAGGGCTTTTTTCTTTATGCGTGTAGATATCATTACTTGTGTTCCCAAACTGTTGGAAAGTCCTTTTAATCATTCCATTTTGCTCAGGGCGCAGCACAAGGGAATCGTGGAAATAGTGGTGCATGACCTGCGGGATTATGCTATCAATAACCACAAACAAGTAGATGACTATGCCTTTGGAGGCGGGGCGGGCATGGTGCTGATGATAGAGCCTATTGCAAAGATTATCAATCAGTTACAAAGTGAAAGAGCCTATCAGGAAGTAATTTATATGACTCCTGATGGCAAACTTTTTGACCAAAAGACAGCCAATCGCTTGTCCTTGTTGGGCAATCTGATAGTGCTTTGCGGACACTACAAAGGCGTAGATGAGCGCGTGCGCGAACGGTTCATCACGCTGGAATTGAGTATCGGCGACTATGTACTTTCTGGGGGCGAACTTGCGGCGGCTGTAATTATAGATGCGGTAGTGAGGCTGATTCCCAATGTGTTATCCGATGAAACTTCGGCACTCACCGATTCATTCCAAGACAGCTTACTTGCACCACCTGTCTATACTCGCCCTGCCGAGTATGAAGGCATGAAAGTTCCTGAAATTTTGCTTTCAGGGCATGAAGCAAAGATAGAGGAGTGGCGATTCGAGCAGGCTTTGAAGCGAACCACAGAACGCAGACCAGACCTTTTAACTAATTATGATATATGAGTGCTGAATTGATACATAAGATAAAGCAGAGATTGTCACTGCTGGAAGATAATGCCTCTAATACCTTTGGCAATACTCCCCGATATGCCGCAGTAATGATTTCAATGTATTATATTGATAATGAATTGTATATGCCTTTTATTTTGCGTACTGCTTATGATGGTGTGCATAGCGGGCAGGTGGCTTTTGCAGGTGGGCGAAGAGAAGAATACGACCTCAGCGAAGTACACAATGCCATTCGCGAGGCACGAGAAGAAATAGGCATTAACGTGCTGCACGAGCAGGTAATTGGCACAATGCCAAATATTTACGTCGTACCAAGTAATATGATGGTTACGCCAGTGCTGGCTTATTTACCTGAAAGACCCACCTTTACTCTTGACCCCAAGGAGGTGGATAAGGTATTGGAAATCAAGGTATCAGATTTGCTCAATCCTGCCAATCACAGCAAAAAACAGGTCATCATGCCCAATCAGATTAAGATGAGTTTCCCGTCTTATCTGGTGCAAGGCGTAGAAATCTGGGGGGCTACGGGCAGAATCGTAAGCGAACTTTTTAAATTGATAGCATAGATTAATAATTTTTGCTCTTTTATTCATCACAATATCATCTATTTATTTGCCCTTGCCAATATAAGCCTCATTTGAGTTTTTATTGTGCTATAACCCAGTCTTTTTTCCTCGTTTAATCCGTAAAATTAATTTTAAAAAATTCATCAAATTTGTAATTTTTTAAAAATTATCTATTATTTTCACACCTCATTTGCAATAAACCAAATTAAGCATGGAACTTTTTAACGATTTCGTAAACCAAGACAAATCGGCTTGTGGCGTGGGCTTCGTTGCGAGCAAGCATGGCATCTATGACCATGAGATTCTAAAAAAGGCACTGTTTGCCCTCAAATGTGAGGAGCATCGCGGCGCGTGTGCCGCCGACCAAATCACTGCGGACGGTGCAGGCGTGATGACTGATATTCCCTTTGAGATGATAGGACACAAACGCGGAACTGTTGCTGTTGCCTCGCTTTTTATGCCTTCTAATGACGAACAGGCTTACATTTCTCTCAAAACCTTCGAGCAAACGTTCGAGTTTATGGGCATGGAAATCATTGAGTATCGCGAAGTGCCTATTGACAAGTCAGTGCTGGGTGAGCAGGCGTTGAAACTCCTGCCAAAGATGATTCATGCTATCATCAAACGCCCAAAACACTGCCGTACTGATTATTCTTTTGACAAATTGCTCTACCAAGCAAAGATGTATAACCGCATGAATCAAAAGAACAAATTAGTTGTTAATGATTTCTTTTTCAACTCTTTGTCTGCAAATACGATTGTTTACAAAGGCTTAGTCAGGGCGCAAGATTTGGATAGATTTTACTTGGACTTACAAAATCCTGAATTTAAAACTCGTTTCGGGCTTTTCCATCGCCGTTTTAGCACCAATACCGTCAGCACTTGGGACAAGGCGCAACCCTTCCGCGTCATAGCCCATAATGGCGAAATCAATACAATTCAGGGCAACCGTTCGTGGGCATTCTCTCGCGAACGCGCGTTGGGCTTGCGCGAAGACGAGCTACTGAACCACTACAAAGTCAGCGACTCTGGCAGTTTGAACGAGATGGTCGAGGCATTGGCTTTCCGAAGCAGTATCAAATATATTGAAGATATTTTGGCGATAATGATGCCTCCCGCCGACAAAAAAGATGATAAATTTTACAAATTTTGGAGTCGAGCCATGGAGCCTTGGGACGGTCCCGCACTGATTACCTTCTCCACAGGGACGAAAGTAGGCGCGCGCTTGGACAGAAACGGTTTCCGTCCTTGTCGTTGGGCTTTGACCGAAGATTATTTTTACCTTTCTTCTGAGGCAGGTTCTTTCGAACTCAATGAGGAAGAAATTTTGCAAAAAGGCACACTAAACGCAGGAACAGGCGTAGTGATGGACGTAGCCACAGGCGAAATTTCGTTCAAAGACCCCAGCGAATCCATCGAGAACAGTGATGCAAGCTATGACGCACGCCTCATGCCTTTGAAGGAAAAAAACTTAGGACATTCGGGTAAACATTTGATAAACAAGTATTTATTTTCTTATACCGAAGAAGATTTTTCAAGAATTTTAATTCCCATGATGACCAATGGCAAAGAACCGATTGGCTCTATGGGCGATACTGCGCGTTTACTCATTCTTTCTGATGAGCCTCGTTCTTTCTTTGATTATTTTTACCAAGCATTTGCCCAAGTTACCAATCCGCCTTTGGATTACATCAGAGAAAAAACGGTTACAAACTTAAATACATTTTTAGGCATCAGACCTAACATCTTCGCACAGAAGGAGTTAATTCCGCCACCTCCCGCGATTGACCTCAAATCACCTATCTTGAATTTGGGGCAAATGGAATACGTTAGGAGTTTTACTAATCCTGAAACTTCAGGACACAAACTCATTGCTACCGAACTGGATATGACTTTTAAAAGGGCGCATGGCTCAGTGGGTTTTCAGCGAGCCTTAGACCAAATTGGTGAAAAAGCAGTGGAAGCAGTCAATAAAAAATCGTCTATTTTGATTTTGACAGACCGAAATGCAGACAAAGAAAACTTGCCTATTCCGAGTTTGTTGGGCTTGAGGGCTGTCATTTTAGGGTTGAGTCGTGCAGGTTTGCGTTTGGAAACTTCCTTAGTCGTAGATTCGGGAGAAATCAAAACTACACACCATATTGCTTGTTTGATTAGCTTTGGTGCGGCGGCAGTTTGCCCGTATTTGGCATTGGAAGTGGCTCGTTTTGAGGAAGGACATAAAGTCAGCAAAGTGGAATTAGAAGCTGATGAAAAAGAAAAAAACATGATAAAGGCTTACGAAGAAGGGCTTTTGAAAATCATGTCAAAAATGGGAATTTCTGTAGTTAGAAGTTATCACAGCTCTAAGTTATTCACTATCATTGGTTTAAACAAAACAGTAACAGAAAGATATTTTGCCAGAACACACACTGAGCTTGGCGGCTTGACGATAGAAGGGATTACCGAAGAAATCATACACAAGGCTGACCTTGCCCACAAAGCAGAAGAATCTAAGCACGTCATCAATAATTTCCTTTTCCGCGAAGATACCATCACAGACAAAGGCGAACGCCATGCCATGACTGTGGCGCGTTCTAAAATTATTCATCAGTTAGCACGAGATAAAAACTTGGCACTGAACAATATAGAATTGTATAATGAATATTTGAAATTAGGAAAAGTCTATGGTGCTATCCACGTGCGCGACCTTTTTACTTTCAAGGAAGTCAAAGAAAACCTGCCTTTGGAAAATGTTGAATCCAAAGAGGAAATTATGAAACGTTTTGGCTCTGGCGCGATGTCTTTTGGGGCAATCAGCGCGGAATCTCAGCGCGATATCATCTTGGCAATGAAGGAAGTAGGCGGCAGAAGCAATAGTGGCGAAGGCGGCGAAAATCCATACTATTTTACCGAAGGCATCAGTGCCACGACCAAGCAAGTTGCCTCCGCACGTTTTGGCGTAACGGCACTTTACTTAGCGGCGGGCAACGAACTACAAATCAAGGTAGCACAAGGCGCAAAACCTGGCGAAGGTGGACAGCTAATGAGTGCCAAAGTGAACGCAGACATTGCCAGAGCAAGGTTCTCGAACCCCAATGTCGATTTGATTTCACCCCCACCGTTGCATGATATTTACTCGATTGAGGATTTAAAACAACTCATTTACGAACTCAAACAAATCTGCCCAGAGGCAAAAGTAAACGTAAAATTGGTCGCGGGCATGAACATAGGTACGATTGCTGTGGGCGTGGCAAAAGCTGGCGCGGACGTGATTGACGTGGTAGGCGGTGATGGTGGAACGGGCGCGGCTTCGCTGACCTCGATGAAGCACGCAGGATTGCCTTGGGAATTTGGTTTGATAGAAGTTCATAAGTTTTTGATTCAAAATGGATTACGTACCAAAGTCAAGTTGCGAACTGATGGCGGTTTGCACTCAGGCGAGGACATTGTGATTGCAGCAATGATGGGCGCAGAAGAATACAACTTCGGAAAACTGTTGCTCGTGGCAGAGGGCTGTATCATGGCGCGTATCTGCGAAAAAAATACCTGCCCCGCGGGCATCACGACTCACGACCCTGTTTTCAAAGCAAAATACAAGGGACATAAAGACCACGTTGTCAAAACTTTACAATATTTGGCAGAAGACGTAAGAAGGCATTTGGCAAAGTTAGGATTGAAATCTTTGCAAGAAGCCATTGGCAGAATGGACTTGCTCACGATTGATGCTCATGCCAAAGACCTCATTTTCAAACGCAATTTGGATTTGAGTTTTGTGCTGAACGCAGGAAATCTGAACAAATACCAAAGTGAGGAAAATCCATTTTACGAAGGCATTAGTCCACTGAATCAACGCATTGTGGAGGAAACCAAAACGACCCTCGAAGCCAACGATTACGCTGAATTTGCTTATCCAATCTATGCCACTGACCGCGCTACGCTGGCAACCTTGGCAGGGGAGATAGCCAGAAAAGAAAATAAATACCGCCAAGAGTTTTATGACAATAAGGCACTTTATCCTTATACCAAAGAAATCAAAATCACGTTCACAGGTAGTGCAGGGCAAGGTTTTGGTGTATTTATGACGGACGGAATGGACATCAAGCTCTACGGTGAGGCAAACGATTCGGTTGCCAAATCGATGTCTGGTGGGAAAATGGTGATTACGCCCGCCAAAAATGTCAAATTCAAACCTGCGGAAAACGTAATTATCGGGAACTGTGCGCTTTATGGAGCTACTGCGGGCGTACTGTATGTGCATGGCATCGCGGGCGACCGTTTTGCAGTCCGCAACAGTGGGGCGTATGCAGTCGTGGAGGGAACGGGCTTGCACGCCTGCGAGTACATGACCAACGGCAAGGTCATCATCTTGGGCGAGTACCAAAACAATGTAGGTAGCGGCATGACGGGCGGAGAACTCTATCTTTACAGACCTACAAACCGTGATTTTATCAACAAAGATTACATCGCCGAATCGGAAATCACCACTGAAAATTGGGACGAACTTCATACACTTTTAGAGGATTACCTGATAGATACAGGTAGCAAAACCGTAGAACAAATATTCTCCAACTGGGAACGTTACCGCGCTGACTTTGTGAAGTTTGTACCTATTCATACCCTCAAAAAGAAGGAGAAAAAGCAAGTGGTAGTGGAGAGTTTGAGTTAGGGAAAGAGGGGCAAATACACCTTTATCTTGCATCTCTTTTTTTATCCGTAATTTTTTATACCTTTGGCAAAGTTTATATCTTTGTCAAAGGTTTTTTATTAACATTTTATTGTATGATTTTCGAATTTAAAAACTTGGGGAGTATCAAAGAAGCGCAAATCGAAATGGGCAAGCTCACTGTGATTTGTGGAAAAAATAATACTGGGAAAACGTATTTGATGTATGGGGTGTATGGTTTTTTAACAAGCTGGGCATCAATTGTAACTGAGGAAAATCAAAATGCAAAGAGTAAAGAAAATTTTGACAAAATTACTTCTAAATATAATGGATTAATGACTGTAAATACTCATAATCAAAATGATATAGGCATATTTTTTAAAAATATTTGTAAAACAATTATTCAAAAAATGTATCTTTTTTTTAGCTCAAATGTAGATGAATTTATCAGAAGCGAACTTGACCTAATTGATTTTCATTTTTATTATAACAAAAGTAAAATGGAAATTCAAATAGCAAATACGGTTTGGGAAAGTCCAAAAGCTGAAAATATAAAAACATTAGTTTTTCATGAGCTTAAAAATATTTTTGATAAAGTATTTATTTTAACAGCAGAACGTACACAAACACGCCTTTTTCAAAAAGAATTGGATATTATTAGGAATCAACTTATTAATGAAAAAAGATTTGATATATTAGAAAAAAATCTTTCTAATATTTCTATCCCAATTCGTGATAATTTGGATTTTGCCAGAATAACAGACCTTATTATTAAAAACAATAGCTTTTTAAAAGAGGAATATCCAGAGTTATTACAAGCAATTGAAGAAATTTTAGGGGTAAATTATGAGGTAAATGAGGGAATGTTAAGGGTTTATGATAAAAAGGCAAATCATGCGATTCCTCATTACATGGCTTCTACTTCTGTTCGCTCTTTAGCTGATATGCACTTGTGGCTCAAACACCAAGCCCAAAAAGGCGACTTACTGATGATAGACGAACCTGAACTGAACTTACACCCTGAAAATCAAATCAAAATGGCTCGCCTTTTTACCAAATTGGTCAATGCAGGAATCAGGGTCTGGATTACTACACACTCCGATTACATAGTGAAGGAATTGAATAATTTGATTATGCTTTCACAAAGCCCTAAAAAGGAAAATTTATTGGAAGAACTCAAAGAATATGGCTATACACCCAATGACCTGTTAAAGCCAGATGACGTGCGCTTTTATACCGCAGTTTATGATGAAAAGTTAGAAGGCTGCACAGTGATTAAATCCAAGATTGGCAAATATGGCATAGAAACCCCAAGTTTTGACGAAACCTTAGACAATCTGTTGTTTGTTTCTTCCAAAATAGAAAACTCCTTAGATTAGCATGGCAACACCAAATGAAGTGATAGAGAAATTGTGTCAAATCATTGATTTGAATGAATTTGCAATTCAAGAAGTAGATAATCAATGGGTTTTAATAGAAAAAGATGTAAGCGCAAAACTTAAAAAAGTATTCATCAGCCCTGTTACTAATCCTAATTGTGCATTTAAGTTAGACGGAAAAAATCCTAATCAAATCTCTTTCTATATCAATCGCAGTGCAAAGCTGGTGAATCAAGGCTGTGATGCGATTATTTTTACCTTTCTGGAAAATGATTATTATATTCTCTTTTGTGAAATGAAATCAGAATTTCCCAAAGAAAAAGACTATAAGTCTCAATTTGCGAACGCTTTATGCTTTGTAGATTATCTTGAACTGATGCTAAAAAGGCATTATAATTATGATTTTCAAGGCTTTAAAAAGCAATTTATCCTCTTTTACTATTCCAAAGAAAATACACCTATGCAAAATTTTGGAGCAAAGCATAGAGCCGTTAGCATAGACAACGAATATAAAGTAAGACCTTTCCCACAAAATACCATCAATAATAATCATGTTTCATTACAAGAATTATTGAGGAAATAAATTTGTGCCCTTGCAAGTCTTTTACTTCGCAAGTATTACATATTGATAATCAGTAAGTTATTAACAGAAAAAGTAATTATTTAGTTAAGTTTTCAAATTGAAAGTGTAGCTTTGTAGTGAATTTGTTCTTGTTGCAGATTTCTGTGGTGAAAAGACACCAACAAAAATGGAAAGTTAAAACCCTTGTATATTTATTGTAAATGTTGTTCTTTGTAGTATTTTCGTTGGTCAAAAGACAACCAATGAAGACAAAAACCCTTGAAAGAAGTCTTATGTAATAAAAAGCATTAGAAAATAGAAAAATAAGCATGAAATGCAAAACTTTGAAAACCGTTTGCAAGGTGGGCATCCCAATTCTTTGGGTAATACCATTGAAATCGTAGAAGAAGTATTGAAAGAAAATCAGTATTTTGATGAATTGTTTAACTGCTATTTCAGTACAGATGAGGTAGTGCGATTGCGTGTTTCTAATGCAATGAAAAGAATCTGCAAAGAAAACAAGCCTCTACTCATTCCCTATATTGACCGATTGCTGACTGAAATAGGTGCCATCAATCAAGCCTCTACGCAATGGACTTTGGCGCAACTATTTGAATCATTGGAAAAGGAGATGAACGAAGAACAAATCAATGCTGCCAAGAGATTGCTGAAAAATAATCTGGCAAATTATACTGATTGGATAGTGCTGAATATGACAATGGACACACTCAGCAAATGGGCAAAAAAAGATGCAGCATTGAAAATCTGGCTCAAGCCACATTTGGAAAGATTGGGTGCTGACCCCAGGAAATCCGTAGCAAGTAAGGCAAAGAAGATGTTGAATGGAACGAAAAAATAAAGGAATTTGCTTTGTATTGCACTATTTTTCTTTCTATATTTTTCTAAGTCAAAAATAGTTATTTTAGTAGCCAATAGACACAAGCAATGAAAAATAGGAAAATGATTGAAAAAACCGCCTAAAAAAACCACTCATAAAAATGCAAAATGAAATTTTTTCTTAGAAATAATGTTTATTCACCAAGACTGTAACTTCCGAACGCAAGTGAATAAAATTCCCACAGAATTTATGGTTTTCCAATCTTTTATACAATTTTGCCAAAAAATAAAAACGCAAATACAGAAATAAACCTATTTTTGCAAAACTTATACCAAACAAGGAATTAGCAAAGCGCAAGATGACAAAAGAAATTACACAAAAGAACCTGATTACAGATAAAAATATCTTAGATAAATACGAGTTGGTTGTGGGCTTAGAGGTTCATGCACAGCTACTTACGAATAGCAAAGTTTTTTCTTCGGACGCTACCACCTTTGGGCAAAACCCCAATACTAATATCAGCGTCATCACGCTGGCGCACCCTGGTACACTGCCCAAGCTCAATGGAAAAGTAGCAGAGTTAGCGATTAGAATGGGGCTGGCGTGTGGTTGCCATATCTCTCGTTACAATATTTTTGACCGCAAAAACTATTTTTATCCTGACCTCCCCAAAGGCTATCAAATTACGCAGGATAGAACGCCCATCTGCAAAGGTGGCTTCCTCGACATCAAGACCAAAGATGGAAAAATTTCCCATATTCGCCTCAATCGTATTCATATTGAGGAAGATGCGGGCAAGTCCATTCACCTCGAAGGTGGCGATGAAACGCTGATTGACCTCAATCGCGCGGGAACTGCACTCATCGAAATTGTTACTGAGCCTGATATTCGGGCTTCGGAAGAGGCGTATGTGTATATGACTGAGGTTCGCCGCTTGGTGCGCTATTTGGAGATTTGTGATGGCAATATGGAGGAAGGCTCGATGCGCTGTGATGCTAATGTTTCGGTGCGGTTGAAGGGCGAACCCAACTTAGGGAAAAAAGTAGAGGTCAAGAACATGAACTCCATTCGCAATGTGCAACGCGCGATAGACCACGAGTTTGTGCGTCAGATTACTTTGATAGAAAATGGAAAGTCAATTACCT
Organism: Cytophagales bacterium; assembly: GCA_013298985.1. GTDB lineage: Bacteria > Bacteroidota > Bacteroidia > Cytophagales > Thermoflexibacteraceae > Thermoflexibacter. The sequence goes on along the minus strand of JAAFJS010000185.1, from coordinate 2,079 downwards.
CAGAAACAAGGACTTTTGATGCCGATTTGGGGCAAACTTTCAGCATGAGGGAAAAAGAAGAAATGAATGATTACCGCTATTTTCCTGAGCCTGACCTTGCGCCTTTTATCGTTTCAGAGGAATATTTGGCGGGAATCAAGGCAAAAATGCCGCCCTTGCCTGCCGAGCTTTTTGAGAAATTTACTACACAATACGGGCTATCTGAATATGATGCGGGTGTGCTGACAGACGAGAAAAATATAGCTCTTTATTTTGAGGCAATTTGCACAAAGACAAGTAATTACAAAGCCGCTTCCAACTGGCTCATGGGCGCAGTAAAGTATCATCTCAATAAACTTTCTATTGATATTTCGGATTTTCCTCTCCGCCCTGAAAGCATTGTGGAACTCATCGAGCTGGTAGATAGTAACAAAATAAGTTTTTCTACTGCTTCCAGTAAACTGTTCAGTGCTATGGTCGAAAATCCTGCGCTAACGGCAAATCATTTGGCAGAAAAACTCAATCTTTTGCAGGAAAGTGATGATGAGGCTATCTTGCCAATCATAGAGGAGGTCTTGGCAAAAAATCCTGAGAAAGTGCTTGCTTACCAAAAAGGGAACAAAAACCTACTGGGAATGTTCATGGGCGAGGTCATGCAGGCAAGCAAGGGTAAACTTGACCCCAAAAAGGCAAATGAGCTGATTAGAAAGGCGTTGGAAAAAAAATAAGCGTTTTTTCCTGTTTTTCTGTATCTTTTTGAAGTTTTGGAATTATGGAAGTACAAGGTTTTAACTTGCACGTTAAAAATTTATATACTAATGCAAAAAATTATCATTAATAACTTTGGTGCTATTAAAAGTGCTGATATCGAGATACGAAAAGTATTGGTATTGATAGGAGAGCAAGCAAGTGGCAAAAGCACGATTGCTAAGTTGATTTATTTTTTTAAGTCATTGAGAGATGATTTGTTTACAAAAATTTTTAACATAGAGGAAGAGTTTGATAAAACAATGTTTTCGTCATCCACAAAAGATAAGTTTTTGGATTGGTTCGGTAATGGCATTCTTTCTGAAAAATTTGAGATTATTTACTATTATAGCTATGAGAAAAGCAGGTATGTTAAGCTATGTATAAAAAAATCAAAATTAGAAGTTTCTTTGAGTGCTAATTTTTTTAGTCAAGAGTTTTTAAATACTACGTCAGAAATCACAGAGAGTTTAAAAGCAATAAGAAAAGAAAATAGTTTTTGGAAAAAATTATTTTCAGGCGAGTCTGAAATTAACAAGAAATTACTTCTGTTAGTCAGTAGCACATTGGAGTTAAATCAAAACAATGACCTTTTTGTTATAGCAGGGAGAAGTGCTACAGTGAGCTACTCAGAGTTATTCGAAAAATTTTTCTTTTCTAATGTAGAAAATAGTATTGTGGAGAAGCAAAAAAAACAGCAAACAACTGTTGATGATGTATTGATGCTCAAATTTATTGAAAGAGTAATTGAAGTAAAAAGTGAATTAAAAACTATGGCAGCCTTCAATGAATTATTTACAAATTTTAATAAAAATTATATTCCTCAAAATGAATTTGAAGCTCTTTTTGCAGAAAAAATGCACCCAATTTTAAAAGCAAAATATGTATTTGAAGACAATGAAGAAAAAATTATTCCAGCAAATAGCAATCAAAGCATTTTTCTTTCACAAGCATCGTCAGGACAGCAAGAAGTAATACGGATTTTGCAGGATATTTTCTTGCTATTAAAAGATGCTGACAGTAAAGCACTAAGAATTGTAGAAGAACCTGAAGCACATTTATTTCCTGTTGCTCAAAAGCAACTGATAGAGTTGCTATCATTAATGGTGAATCAAAATGAAGACAACCAACTCATTATAACCACACATAGCCCTTATGTACTTACTGTTTTTAATAACTTGCTTTTTGCAAAAAGAGTAGTTGAAAAGAATCCTTACGCAGAAACAGAAGTCGCTGAAATTATAGGGAAAGATTATTGGCTTTCTGCCACCGATTTTTCTGCTTATTCTTTAAGTAATAGTGCTTTGGGTATTGACAATTATTGTGAATCTATTTTTAGTGAAGAAAAAGGGA
>JAAFJS010000184.1 GCA_013298985.1 Cytophagales bacterium | reverse complement strand
AAATATCTTTCCTTGGTTCATATAGCACAAGCCAAGTGATAATTAGACCAATAATTGTAAGAATGATGTATTTCATTTGTTGTGTAAAATTTAATCAATATTACCTATCTCCCAGATATTTTCTTTGTCTATTTCTAATAAAGTCATGCCATTGACTTTTATTTTCTTTTCTGTAACTACTTTTATTCCAGTGATTTGATAGGTAAAGTCAAAAATACAGTTGCAATCTGATATTGATACAATACTTACCATTCGTCCTTGTTTATCTTTCCAAGTTTTTGTCGGTTTTGTCCAAAATTCGAGATTTAAAGTATCTTTTGCTATTTTGAAGCCTCCTTCCAGATTTCCACCGCAAGGGGCATAAGTTCTTAAACGAATGGTCGTTATTACACCCGTTTTTGTAATTTCATGGATTTTTGAGCTATCGCTATCGCAGTTTTGCAAACAATCAGAAAACTTGAACTTCGTCAATCGCTGCCCCCAAGCAAGATTTCCTAATAAAAGCAATACTATAAGAAGTGAGAATCGTGTCATAGAAAAAATGATTTAAAATTTGTAAAGGTTTTACTTTCTATTCCTTTTCTAAGTTCCTAATAATCAATTGTCTTGTAATTTTTCCAATGTTCAGTATTCTCAAAAGCATCAAACTTTTCAAAAGTTTGATGCTCTTTACTGGTGCAAGCGTTACGCTTGCACCAGTAAAAAGGTTCAAGGCTCAGCCTTGAACCAGTCATAGCGAACATCGAATTAATACCCCAGCACACTTCCCAGCCATCTTTCTATTTCCTCTATGCTCATGCCTCTGCGCTCGGCGTAGTCAGCTACTTGGTCTTTGCTGATTTTGCCTAAGCCGAAGTATTTGGTATGCGGACTGGCGAAGTACCACCCGCTTACCGAAGCCGTAGGGTACATCGCATAACTCTCTGTAAGTGTTACATTTATATTTTCCGTAGCGTTCAGCAGTTCGAACAAAGTACCTTTTTCCAAGTGGTCGGGGCAAGCAGGATAGCCAGGGGCAGGACGTATGCCTTGGTATTTTTCCTTAATTAGTTCGTCATTTTCTAACTTTTCAAAAGGTGCGTACCCCCAAAATTCTTTGCGTACTCGCTCGTGCATACGCTCCGCAAAAGCCTCTGCCAAGCGGTCAGAAAGTGCCTTGACCATGATGCTGTTGTAGTCGTCGTGGTCTTTCTCGAAGGCAATCGCCAATTCTTCTGTACCAATACCTGCCGTAACTACGAAAGCCCCAATGTAGTCCTGTTTGCCACTTTCCACTGGCGCAACGAAGTCAGAAAGGCAGAAATTAGGTAGGTTTTTCGCTTTTTGGTTTTGCTGGCGGAGGTGGTGAAGGACTGTTTTAGTTCTGTCAGGTTTTGAAAACCTGACAGAGCTTGCTTCTTTCTTTATTTCATATACCTTTTGCGTATGACTTCCATGCTTGTCGCAAAGCGTTTCTACCTCATGTTCCTCAAAATCATAGAGTTCTATGTCGTCTCCTGTGCTATTGGCGGGGAAGAAACCAATGACTGCTTTTGCCTTCAACAGCTTTTTATCTACAATTTCTTTCAGCAGTTTTTGGGCATCGTGGAACAGGCGAGTTGCCTCCGCACCTACTACGTCATCTTTGAGAATTTGTGGATATTTGCCGTAAAGTTCCCAAGATTGGAAGAAGGGAGTCCAGTCTATGTAGTTTGTCAATTCTTCAACAGAATAATCGTCAAATACCTTAGTGCCTAAGAATGAGGGTTTTATGATGTTTTCCTTTTCCCAATCTATTTGTACTTTGTTTTTCCTTGCGTCTGCCAAAGTCAAGTAGTTTTTGCTGTCCTGCTTCTTGGCGTGTTCTTCTCGCATTTGGGCATAATTTTCCTTGATTTCAGCAAGAAAATTACTTTTAACTCCCTCATTATCAGTCATTAAATTAGAGGCAACAGGCACACTCTTGGAAGCGTCCAAAACGTGAATTACTGCGCCACTGTAATTCGGGGAAATTTTCACTGCGGTATGCAAGCGAGAAGTCGTTGCGCCGCCTATCAGCAAAGGCGTTTTCATGCCTCTGCGCTCCATTTCTTGGGCAACATACACCATTTCGTCAAGCGAAGGCGTAATTAATCCACTCAAACCAATAATATCTACATTTTCTTTGACGGCAGTTTCTAAGATTTTTTCTTTGGAAACCATTACACCTAAGTCTATGATTTCAAAGTTGTTACAAGCCAAAACTACGCCTACAATATTTTTTCCAATGTCATGCACATCACCTTTGACCGTCGCCATGAGGATTTTTCCATTATTTTTTGCCTGATTTCCCAAAGGGTTTTTCAGTTTTTCTTCCTCAATATACGGAATCAAATAGGCAACAGCTTTTTTCATCACCCTTGCAGATTTCACCACTTGCGGGAGGAACATTTTACCTTCGCCAAAAAGGTCGCCCACCACGTTCATTCCGTCCATGAGTGGACCCTCAATTACTTGCAATGGTTTGTCAAAAAACTGCCTTGCTTCCTCTGTATCCGCATCTATGTAGTCCGTAATTCCTTTGATGAGGGCGTGTTTGAGGCGTTCTTTTACATTTGCTTTGCGCCATTCTTCGTCTTTTTCAACCGCCTTGCCCTTATTTTTTACCGTTTCTGCAAACTCCACCAAGCGTTCTGTTGAGTCAGGTCTTCGGTTAAGTAGCACATCTTCAATGCGTTCCAGCATATCTTTGGGAATTTCCTCATAGACCTCAATCATGCCTGCGTTCACAATGCCCATGTCCAAACCTGCCTGAATCGCATGGAAAAGGAAGGCAGAGTGCATCGCCTCACGCACCACGTCATTGCCTCTGAATGAGAAAGATATGTTGCTGACCCCACCGCTTACTTTGGCGTGAGGCAAGTTTTCTTTAATCCAGCGAGTCGCATTGATAAAATCCACAGCATAGTTGTTATGTTCCTCAATACCAGTCGCTACGGTAAGAATATTGGGGTCAAAAATGATGTCTTGGGGTGGGAAACCGACCTGCTCCGTCAAAATTTTGTAACAACGTTCACAAATGGCAATGCGCTTTTCAAAATTGTCCGCTTGTCCATTTTCGTCAAAAGCCATGACAACAACTGCCGCCCCATAACGCCTTACTAACCTTGCCTGATGAATGAATTTTTCCTCTCCTTCTTTCAAAGAAATAGAATTGACAATGCACTTGCCCTGTACACACTTCAAACCCGCCTCAATCACAGACCATTTGGAGGAATCAATCATCATTGGCACTTTGGCAATGTCAGGCTCGGCGGCTATCAAGTTCAGGAATTTTACCATTGCTGCTTCGGAATCGAGCATTCCCTCGTCCATGTTTATATCTATGATTTGCGCTCCGCCATCTACTTGACTTTTAGCAATTTCCAAAGCCTCATCATACTTTTCTTCTTTGATGAGCTTCGCAAACTTGCGACTTCCTGTTACGTTTGTGCGCTCTCCAATATTGACAAAACGAGATTCGGGCGTAATCTTAACTGGCTCTAAACCAGAGAGGTGCATAAAATTATCAGGTTCAGGCAGTTTGCGAGGTTTGTACTTTGCCACTGTTTCCGCAATCGCCTTGATATGGTCAGGCGTAGTGCCACAGCAGCCTCCCACGATATTGAAAAAGCCATTTTTGGCAAAATCATCTAACTGCTTTGCCATCTGTTCTGGCGTTTCATCGTACTGCCCAAAAGCGTTAGGTAAGCCCGCATTGGGATAACAACTCACATAAGTTGTTGATACTCTTGCTAATTCCTCTTGATAAGGTCGCAACAAATCTGCCCCCAAAGCGCAGTTCAGACCGACACTTAACAGGTGTGCGTGAGAAACGGAATTGTAAAAAGCCTCCGTAACTTGCCCCGTCAAAGTCCTGCCACTTGCGTCTGTAATTGTGCCAGAAACCATGATGGGCAAGTGTTTTAAGTTATGAGTTTTGAGTTTTGAGTTTTGAGTTTTTGGATTGTGGGGTTCGGAAAAATACTTATCTATCGCAAAAAGTGCAGCTTTTGCGTTCAGAGTATCAAAAATAGTTTCGACCAAAAGCAAGTCTGCGCCACCCTCGACCAAGCCACTGACCTGCTCGTAATATGCCGTAACCAATTCGTCGAAAGTGATGGCACGAAAAGCGGGGTCGTTCACATCGGGCGAAATGGAGGCGGTGCGGTTCGTAGGTCCGAGCGCACCCGCTACATAGCGAGGCTTGTCAGGATTCAAGGCGGTAAACTCATCAACGGCTTCTTTGGCAATCTTGGCGGACTGAAAATTGAGTTCGTAGGCGAGATGTTCCATTTGATAATCAGCCATCGCTATCGTAGTGCCGCTAAACGTATTGGTTTCAATAATATCTGCACCCGCCTCCAAGTATTGGCGGTGTATCTCCTTGATTATCTGTGGTTGAGTGATAGACAGGAGGTCGTTATTCCCCTGCAAGTCGCAAGGGTGATTTTTGAATCGTTCGCCACGAAAATCCTTCTCTGTGAGTTTGTATCGCTGAATCATTGTCCCCATCGCTCCGTCCAAGATGAGGATTCTATGTTTTAAAAGTTCTTTGATGTCTTTTTTCACGTTTCTTAATTATGAATTATAAATTGTTAATTATGAGTGATTTATGATGTTAATTTTGTTAGTCCGAATTTGTAATTCGGACTTGCTTTACATTGGATTTGCAATCCAATTTACATGAAAGCGAATTGCAAATTCGCAATTACATGAGGTCAAGATTGCAAATTCTGACCAGCAAGGTTTGCAGGTCAAAAGACCATGCAAAATTGAATTGTTTTTATATTATCAAATTTGCCAAAAAATATAATATTAAAATCACCAAAGTAGTAAAACCTACAACTAACCAGATATTTATATGAATTTCTGTTGTAGTATATTTTATGACTTCAACTTCTTGTTTTAAAGGTTGAGTTTCATATCTTTCACGAAAATCTTGTGTTATTAGTCTATGAGCTTTTATAATAGCATTATCTAATTCTAATAGGTTCATTTCCAATTTACAATAGTTTATAAAATCTCTACTGAGTTTGATTTCTATTGCATACAGACTATAATTCTCTTTTCTTATAAATATCTCTTCCATAAAAAAAATCATATCTTTGAGAATTACAAGCCTATCAATAATTGAAACAAATTCATTGAAAACTTTACTTTTAATCTTTAAGGAATCTATTTTTAAAACCTCATCAAACTCTTTTTCAATACCTTGAAAAAAACTGATAAAAGTATAATGTCTTTTATAAAGTTGTAGAAAATCTATTTCAATATTCTGATAATCAAAAATTTCAATATTATTTTGATTAATTGGTTGCTCTATTATTTCATTATTGTTATTTTCAATATTTTTTAAAGATAAAATATACGTTTTCAGTCTATTATGAAAATCTATATCTGTTTTACCTTGAATAAATGTTTTACTCAAAATCATTAGCTCGGTTCTATTTTGCTTAAAATCCAAACTATATAATTCCTCAAAAACCTCATAAAGAGAATCATTATCAACTAAATCAATCAACTTTGTTTTATCCATATCTAATTTTTATAAAGTCAAAACTTCCTTTGCCCCATAATTTATAAGTTATTTTTATTATCTAAAATCTCTTATGTTTTTGAAAATCAGAAAGCTAAAAGTATTTTCAGTAGGTATTCTATAAGCACCTTTGGCTTTTAAAATATATGCTGCAATTGCAGTCATTTCCCAGCCATCATACTCATCTGCATACCATTTCCTTTTCGTCAATCTTTCAAATTCATTTTCTTCTCCAAATTCCAAGACTTTTATGATTTCTGAATTAATCGTAGGTAATAAATGTGGATTAGCCCATGCCCATAACCACGTATTAGATATTTTAGAAATACTTCCTACTTTTTCGTAATCAATTTCTAACTGGACAATATCCTTGTTAGAAAAAGTAAGCAAGCCTGTCGCTTGGTCATAGAACCATTTTTCATATTCACCCAATCTATAGAAACTTTTACAATATTCTTGCTGTACATTCAAATATTTATATGCTTCTTCCAAAAAATCATCAAAGTCTTCTGTTTCTATGGGCTTACCTAAGTCATCAATTTGCATAAGAAATAATTGTTATTAGTTTATCATGTACTTCGTACCGAGTTCAACACATGACAAATTGACTTTTTTTATTTTTTTCCCTTTTTCACGTCTTATGACGTGAAAAACTTGCTACTCTACGATTTTAATAAACTCCCTTTTTCATGTGTTGCACCCCACGTCTTATCATGTGAAAAACTATTCTCACTTCTTCTTCTTCTCCCACCCCACCTCTTCACTATGTGTTTGGTAGTGAGTGAGAAAGCCCCAATCATCTATATTCTGCAAATAAAATCGTGCAGAGGAATAATGATAGTCTTCTGGCTGGCTGGCTAACTGCCATTTTTCCTGCAAAGGATTCTGATGAATATAGTTCAGTTTCTGCTCAAAAACTTCCTTTTTATACATTGTGCTGATGTACGGTTTACTTTGCCAAAAGCGATATTGCCTACTTTTTTCTTGTACCCTAAAAAAAGGCAATACTTTGGGGTGATTTGCTATCAAGTCAAACTTGATTTGCTGCGCTGTATATTTCAAGAAATCTCTTTGCATATCTCTTTCGTCATGCCCTTCTTGCATACGCCAGAGTAAGTGTATGTGATTAGGCTGGGCGGCAACCCGTTAGTCCGAATTTACAATTCGGGCTTGTATAAGTTTGGACAGTTCCACTGCGGTTTGTAATCCAAATTGCTCATATAAAGCGAATTACAAATTCGCAATTAAGTGGGTCAAGATTACAAATCTTGACCAGCAAAATGGATTAAAACAAAAGCGATACTTCCAAAATTCCTTGTTCGCCAGCGTAGTTGCGTGCAGAGCTAAATACATAATCTTCTGCTTTGCTCACTATCATTGCTTTAACAGGGTTTTCATGGATATAATCTAATTTTTGCTTTGTAAAATCTATGCTCAAAAGTGCCACAGGGTGATTGCCTTCCTGCCAAAACTGATAATCTTTGATTTTAGGATTGATGCGCCCACGAAACTCAAACCTGTTCAGTAACCATTCCTTTCTGCTTTCGTTGCCTTCTTCTATTGCTTTTACTATTTTTTTAGAGGTAAACTTTTTTAAATCTCTCAAAATATCTGATAAACTATGCTCATCTCTCGCACTTGCTATCAGGTGAACATGATTGCTCATAATACAATAAGCATACAGTTCCAAACCTTTTTGCGCTTGACAATATTTGAAAGATTCAATCATTATCAAGCTATAATCTGGACGAGTAAATACATCAACCCAATCAACTACGGTCATAGTCAAGAAGTAAATTTCTTCATCTGAGTTAATTCTATACTTGAAACCCATAAATAAAATATTGATTTTCAATCAATTAATAAAATGTTTTTGTTAGTCCGAATTTGCAATTTGGACTTGCTTTATATTGGATTTGAAATCCAATTTACATGAAAGCGAATTACAAATTCGCAGCTAATTAGGTCAAGATTGCAAATCTTGACCAGCAAAGTCAGAATTACAAATTCTGACCAGCAAAATATATCTTTATACTTATTCACTAATGGCGGGAGAACAAAGGAATTGTTCTTACTTATCGTCCTCAAAACCATGATTTTGAGTGGGAAGTAGCACCTTGCCGTTATGGTTTGGTAGGTTGCTAAGACTTCGTAGGACCCATGCCCTCCGCCTTTCTTGATAAGTGATTTTGATTCTTTAAATTTTAGCTTGCAAAATTAATAGGTATTTTGCTCGTTTACAAATCAAACGAATAAAAAATAGCATAGGCACAAAAAAAGTATAAGATAGTATTGATGATACCATCTTGTACTTTTCTTATAATCCCACGCATAGGCAAAACTCAGACAGGTTTCTGCCAGTTCTTTCGTACAACTCTATGTATTAGGTTCTTACACCTTGCTGCTTTTTATTGGTCAGCAATACTTCTAAACAGCTTTGGTACTTCGCCATAAACGGGTAGTTTGCCGTCCCACTTTTCAATCATCATTTTCTGAATCAGGAGTGGCGACATGGTGGAAGTAAGTGCGCGATTGGCATTTGCTTCTGCTTCGGAGTTGATTCGCATTGCCTCAGCTTTACCTTTTGCCTGCTCTATTTCTTTTTGTGCTTCGGCAATGGTGCGCTGTTTCTCATTTTCGGCACGAATAGCATCTTGGACAGCTTTGATTTTAGAGTTTACGGCATCTTCTAATGTTTGTGGCATACGGATTTTACCCAAGATGGCAACTTGAGTTACGATAAATCCGCCTTTGTCCATGTCTTTGGAGAGCATTTCTTTGACTTGGGTTTCGTACTCTGAACGCTTAGAAACCATGTCTTCGGCAGTGTATTTGGAGGCGGTATTGTTATAGGCATTTCGCACCAAAGTTCTGATGAACTCAGAAGTAATTTGCCTCAAATCTTTGCGATAGGTACGAAAAATATCTGGCACTTTGCTCGGAATCACTGTATAATCTAAGCCCACATCAAAGGAAAGGCTCAATCCATCTCTGGTCGTAACTGTAAATTCTTCATTTTGAGGGCTATCTTCGTTTGCGTCCAATGTCCAAACTTTATGCTGAACAAAGGTGGGAAACTCATAAATTCGAGTAGTAACTGGGTTATACCAGACCATGCCCTGCACCTCTACGATGTCTTGCGCTCCTTTTTCAGAGCCAAACAGATTGACTTTGATGCCCACATGACCTGCCTCGATGCGTGTGCAGGAAACAGTGGAAAAACCTACTATCGCGACCAGCGCAAGCACTACTACTGAAATGACTACTTTTTTCATATTTTGTATCAAATTTTGGTTTAAACTTCTTCTGGATTAATCCCTAATTCACGCAGTTTTGCGGCAAATTTTTCTGCTTTTTGTCTTTCTTGCTCTGCTCGTTGTCTTTCTTGCTCAGTTTTCCTTTTCTCCTGTTTTATTTTGGTATCTCGCAAGGCGATGCCCTCTAAACCTGTATGTAGCAGATTGCCTTCCTCGTCAGTCCACCTTAGCCACTCCTCGTTGCGTTCCTCAAAAATGCCCTGCCACAAGGTCAAGCCCAAGCCGATTTGCTCTAAAAAATTATTTTCTTTTTTGTAGTAAGCTTTGGCACGTAACTCATAGATATTCAGCGTTTGGCGATTGATGAATTGAAGTGGGTCAAGCACCACATAGTAAGACACACCCATTTGGGCATAAATGTCAAACTTGCGCCCGCCCTCATTCCCAACGGTATTCGAAACTACTTCTATCACTACGTCAGGCGGCTTACCAAGCTCCCAAAGCATATACACTCGATGTGATTTCTCCCAAATATTGGGCGGATAGCTCACGTCCAAACTCAAAAATACGTCTGGAACGACTGCAGGTTTGTGAATAGAATAATAGATGCCCACATTGGAAGAGGCAACCAAAGGGCGTTCTTTAAAATGTTGGGAGCTAAAAATAGTTTCTACCAACAAGCGTTGTTGTTTTTCCGAAAAAATATTATCCACAGGGTTATCGTCTTCAGTAATAAGATGTTCCACATTGGGCGGTTCTATGGAATAAGCTACTTCTACGGTCAAGATTTCTTTGGACATAGCACATCTCAGATTTAGTGTATGGACAAATATAGTAAAAAAATTTGAGAAAGCAATAAAATGTTAAAAAATGAAATTTTTGTATAGCTATACCAAGCCATTTATTTGTGCATATTGTAGTAGTATCACTGTTTTCCCATCTCTGATTTCACCATTTTGTACCATGCTCATGGCGGTAGCAAAGGAGATTTCCATGACCTCGATGTCTTCCTCCTCCTCAACACCTCCACCTATGCCTACTTTGTGCTTTTCCTCATATTCCGCCACAAAAAAGTACAATTTTTCTGTTACTGAGCCAGGACTCATGTATAGCTCAAAAACCTTCCTGACCTCACTTATTTGGTAGCCTGTTTCTTCTTCGGTTTCTTTTCTGATGCAGTCTTCGGCATTGTCTTTGTCGAGTAAGCCCGCGCAGGCTTCTATGAGCATACCTGTTTCATTTTCATTGAGATAGGTCGGCATACGAAACTGCTTGGTTAGAATAATGGTCTTTTTTTCTGGATTATAGAGCAAAATCGTCGCGCCATTACCTCTGTCATAGCTTTCGCGAGATTGAGTTTTCCAAGTGCCATTTTTGCTTTGGTAATCAAATGTAACCTTGTTTAGCGTGTACCAGTTATCTGATAAAAGTTCTATTTTTTTGATATTTACTTTTGGATTTTTCATAGTATTAAAATGATTACTTTTGAATTATTTTGATTATTAATGAACAAAAATAAGATAGTTTTCTGATAACTCAAAGAAAAGTACAGAGAATAGTGGCTGTTGATAAAAAAGCTACCTCTTTTTTATTTTTTACGTATAATTGATTATCTTTGGATTTAACATGGAGATAAAATGAACATGACTCAAAAAGCACCTGTCTATACCATTTCCCTTGACGAGCAAAATTTGGTTTCCTTGCTCAATCACCTCTACCAAGGCTGTACGGAGGAGGTTATCCAATTTGTGAAAACCCATCAACTGCTTGGACATCTGATAGAGGCATTTGGAAGGATAGATTTGTTTTATCCTAATGCACCTCTGCGCTTGGAGTTGCATACTGACCCAGAATATAGCGACACAACTCTATTTCTCGATATACTGACCAGACTGTCTGTCCAAGAGGCTATTGATAAACAGCGTTTGATGTTCAAGGGCTGGGATTTGATTAGAAATCCTAATTTTTACAAATTAGTCAATATTAGCACTGAATCTTTATAATGGAAAAATTTGACTGGGAAAATTACCTAAAATTAGCACAAATGCTCGCTCAGGTCAATCGCCCTGAAAATATACGCTGTGCAATTAGCAAAAGTTATTATGCTTTGTTCAATATTTTATGTCAAAAGGTAGGACTGAGAGATAGTTTTGACAAACACAAAACTTTGATGGATAGGCTTGCAGACTTAGATATTTCTGTTACAAATGCGCTGGCGTGGATAGAAGATGATGATATTGAATGGATAGCCAACGAGTTAAGAAAACTGCGCCGCCTTCGCAACCAAGCAGATTATGATGCTCATGCAATGCTTTCGCAGACTGCCGCCCAAGATGCCTGCACCAAAGCGCAAGCGATGGTAGAGATGATAGCAAAAGGAGAAAATTAAAAATACATTCAATTATCAAATTTTTTTAGTATCTTTGTTTAGTAATAGATACTATTTAGGACGGGGCAGATAAGGATTAAAAAATTCAAGAAAATATGTTAGTTGCTGAAAAACAAAAAGCAAAAAAGAAGCGCAAAAAAATACCTGATTACCTCATTTACGAAGTAATGGACGGCAAGCCTATTTACAGAAAGGGCTACCAAAGTGTATTGAGCAAGAAAAAAACAGCAGAAGAAATCATGGGAAGTAGTACACTCCAATCAGCAATTATCAGTGTGATTGTCAAGTTTTTAAATCGTCATCTATCTGATGAATATTGGGTAGGGGCAAGCGAAAGTGGCTTGCATATCCAAACGAATCAAAACCTCTCTATGGATATTCCAATTTACGAGGTAAGCAAACTTTCTGTACTTACTCAGCATTACGCCGAAGTACCGCCCAAGATAGTCATAGAAGTAGATGTAGAGGCAGATACAGAAAATTTTGCCAATGATTTTGAATATTATTTCAGTAAAACACAAAAACTCTTGGATTTCCAAGTAGAAAAAGTCATTTGGATTTTCACTTATGCCAAGAAAGTCATCATTTCTGAGCCAAACAAGCCTTGGTTTACCCTCAACTGGACAGACACCATAGAAATCATGCCTGACATACAGTTTTCTATCCAAACCTTGATAGACAAGGCAGGCTTCAAGATTGCAGAATCAAAATAATTTTAATAAAAAAGGTTGAAAAAATTTGCTAAATTACTTTTCATTGTCTTTTTTTGTATAAAAATAACACTGCATTAGTATTTTAATATCCTTTATTAAAACACTTTAATTATTCAAAATCAAGTAGTTATATCAATAGACTGCTCTTTTCTGCTTTAAAAACTTACACAAGTAATACAATCGCACCTACTTATATTCCTCAGAAGGAGGAGGGCATAAGTAATGCACATCACAAACTTTTTCTGTGATGTGTGTTTTTATTTTTAAAAACATATAAACAAAAAGACATGAAAAAAATTCTAACAAAGATGTTACACCAAGTAAGAGTCTTCATGACAGCTATGCTGCTGTGCTATGCACCCCTGAGCATGGCACAAACCCTCGAAACCTTAGCCAATTTTAATGGAAGTCCTTGGGTCTATCCTTTTACAAATTTAATCCAAGCCACAGATGGGAAACTTTATGGAACTACATCACAAGGAGGTAGTAATAACCAAGGCACTATATATCGCTATGACTTGTTGAACAATACACTAACTACCTTAGTCAATTTTACTGGTAGTAATGGGAAGAATCCTCAGGCAAGTTTAATCCAAGCCACAGATGGGAAACTTTATGGAACTACATCACAGGGAGGTAGTACTAATCAAGGCACTATATTTAGCTACGACTTGGTAAATAATACCTTAACTACTTTGATTAATTTTACAGGCAGCAATGGGGATTTCCCTAATGCAAGTTTAGTTCAAGCCACAGATGGGAAACTTTATGGAACTACATCACTAG
>JAAFJS010000183.1 GCA_013298985.1 Cytophagales bacterium | reverse complement strand
CCGCTTGGTTATTTCCTTGTAGTTTTCTATTGATTGTTTTCTGACTATTTAATACGAGCAAAAAATAAAAAGCGAAGCATGAGAGATTGGAATAGGCGACGCGGAGCAAGCCAATGACAATCACGAATGCGAAGCGAAAGAAGAAAGTAAACAATAGGGCGTAAGCCCTCGGATTTTTTTTTTATGCAAATCAAAGTTTTTAGCGTTGTTGGTGTTAGCGAAGCGCACCAACAACGACTAAATTTGGGCAAAATATATTAAATTTCATTTAAAAACGCTATCACCACTGCATACATTTCATTAGGTTTTTCTTTGCTGTTGTGTGTGTGCAGATTCAGTAAAAGAAAGGAATAACAAAAAAACAAAGAGATGAATCAATAATTTTATCTTTTTCATTTGGATAAGTTTTATTTAAAGTTTACGCAAAGTTCTAACATCACCTTTTATTCAGGAAATATTCTTACTTTTTTAGGTGCTGTAAAGCAAAAAAACTATGAAAAATACAAGCCAAATTTGTAAAAATCATATCATTTTTACGGTTGTCTGACAATTTTTGTGGCAGACTGAGTTTCTACGAGTTCCCCCCGCTAAAGCGAGGGGTTAGATTAACCCCTCGCTTTAGCGGGGGGAACTTTCCACAAAAATTGTCAGAGTATCATTTTTACCTACTCTTCAATTTTTGTATTTACATCTAATTTTAACCTTTTCCACCAATGCTGAAATGCCAATACTGCCCACACGTGGTTTTGGTCAAAGCTATTCGTTTCAAAAATAGTTTTCTTCAAGTTGCTGATATACTGCGGATTAAATACTTTTTGTTCTCTGACAAATTCCTCATCGAGCAGTTCGTTTATCCAAGATTTCAGCACCGTTTTGTAGCCCTTGGCAAGCGGCACATCGAAGCCATGTTTGGGGCGATTGTAGAGTTCTGAGGGTAATAACTCCCTGAAAGCGTCTTGGACAATGCGTTTTTTCATATTTCCGTTGATTTTGTAGCTGGCAGGAAGCGAAAATGCAAAGTTTACGACCTGATGTGCCAAAAACGGAACGCGCACTTCAAGCGCGTGCGCCATCGACATACTATCTACTTTGTGGAGCATATCATTGGGCAGAAGTGTTTGCACGTCAGCGTAAAGCACTTCGTTAAAATCCTTATTTTGAATGTATTGGAGTATTTCGTCTTTGCGACTTTTATATTCCCCGCCGTTGTCTATGCCGTTTTCAGTGTCCCCACGGACAACCCCACCATTCAAAAACATTTTCTCCAAATTACTTTCGTCCATAAAGCTACTCAAATACCAGTACCGTTCTTGTGGGCTTTTGTGCATACTTTCTGCAAAACGGTGTAATTGCCTGATTTTGTTGGGGAAATAGCCGCTTCGCGAGCGCGGGAGTTTTTCCAAGATGGGCAAGGCATTTTTCAAAATATTGGCTAAAAAACCATTTTCACGTGCCTTGTACTCACCCAAATATTTGTTGTAGCCACCAAAAAGTTCGTCGCCACCATCACCAGAAAGTGCGACTGTAACCTTTTTGCGTGTTCGCTGACTCAAAATATAAACTGGAATCGCAGAGGAATCGGCAAAAGGTTCTCCAAAAAAGTTCAACATATCAAAAATCGCCTCAAACAAATCGTCGTTGGTGAGGCGGAAAACGGTGTGATTTGTCCCAAATTTTTGTGCAACCATTTTGGCGTAATTAGTTTCATCAAAAAAAGGTTCGTCCGCATAGCCTATTGAAAATGTGTTCAAATACTTGGTATGCCTGCTTGCCAAGGCTACTATTGCCGAAGAATCAATGCCACCACTCAGGAATGCGCCCAGAGGCACATCTGCTATCAGGCGTTCCTGCACTGAGGCTTCTAAAAGTTCCACCAATTTTTTTTGTGCTGCCTCGTAGCTCAAATTTGCGTATTCGGATAGCGGCGCACTGGGTGGCGCATAAAACTTTTTGACCTGAATTTCTCGCTTTTTGAGGGTCAAATAATACCCTTGCGGAAGTTTGAATACATTTTGGAAAATAGAATGTGGCGCAGGAACGTAATGCAACTGAAAATATTGGTAAATTGAGGCAAAATCTAAAACTTTGGGGATTCCATACGCAAAAAAGGCATTCATTTCAGAGGCAAAAAGGAACTTGTCCTCGTCCATGTAGTACCACAAAGGCTTGATTCCCAGTCTATCACGCGCAATAAACAGCGAATCTTCCTCACTGTCATAAACAGCAAAAGCAAAAAAACCATGCAGTTTTTCTAAGGCTTTTTCCTTGTAATGAATGTATAAATAAAGCAACACTTCGGTATCAGAAGCAGACTGAAAATGAATACCTTTGGCAAGCAATTCTTCGCGAAGGCTTTTGTAATTATAGATTTCACCATTAAAAACAATGGTGTATCTGCCACTTTCGTCTGTCATGGGTTGGTTGCCATCAGAAGATAAGTCTATGATTGCCAGCCTTCTATGTGCCAGACCAGTACGATTTTGGTCAAATAGTCGCGCGGCATCGGGACCTCGGTGCGCGAGGGCTTCGTTGGCAGCACTGAGGTTAATCATCGAGAAGCGACCAACTTCATTAAAAGCATAAATTCCTGTAATTCCGCACATTGTAGAATTTGTTTTAGTAAATATTTAGCTACTCATGTTAATAAAAAGATGAAAAACCTCAATGGGCTGTCCCTCTCTTTCGTGGGTTGCCAAGCCTACTTTCAAGTCTGTTTTTTGGCTGTATTTGTAGCTAACATCTTCAAAATTAATAAGTTTATGGACTGGACGGAAGTCTTTTTTATGGTTTAAATCTTTCATATATTCCACATAGTTAGCCCAAAGTTTGTCAAACTTACTTGCTTGGGCATACACCAAAACAAAATTTCGTTTGTTTCCTGCGGTATCGTAATCGTGCAGTAGTTTATCTATGTGAGAACTTACGATGGTATTTTCTGCACCACAAGAACTTAGTTTCAAAGCCTCTACAATCGAGATAGGTGTACCATTTTCTTTGCGAATCATGATGTCTAACCTGCCGTAAGTAATGTTTGCCTTGCCGCTATGCGTTTGGTCGGTAACATAGTGGTATTTATCGCGCAACCACTGTGTAAAATCATTGGTATATAAATCCTCTATGGATTCCATATTTTTGCGCTCTTGCATACGTATTGCTTTGTCTATCATATCTTTAAGCAAAGCATCACTATCTACTTCGCTGGTGTCTTCCTCTGTAACTTGAATGTCTATCTTTACAGAAGTAGCAAGAGATGAGTTTTCTATAATTTCCACCAATTGGGCAGTATGCGATTCAAAAAAGCGGATTCTGGTTTGCAACTCTCTAATTTGTTCTTTCTTTTCTTCTACGCTTTCTCCTAAAAATAATATCTTATCTACTTGATTTTGAATCTTATTGAGTAAAGTTAAGTTTTCAAATTTCAAATCATGCACCAATTGTTTAAGTTCAAAAGTTTGCTGCCGCCCCACCACAGAGAGTTCATGAAGCAAATTATCAGCATCTTGTTTCAAGAAAATATTGATATAGCGGGCAAGGTAAGCATCAATATCCTCAATGCTTAAACCTTCTTGGGTTTGCGTGCTAAGTTGCAGTCCTTGTGGTACTTTACTCACTTCAAAAAATATTTCCTTCCCATGCAAGCGGGCAACAAAATCAGTAAAAGCATTCAAATATTGCTGAAAAGCAGTTTGGAGTGGTTTAGAAACTTCCCAAACCGTAGTATAAGCACCAATTCCTCTTTTGCTATTCAAAAAATCAAAGAGTTCTACAAAACCCAAGCCTCTTGCTTCAGGCATTTCTTGGAGAGGAAAGTTATTGCCCTCTGCATAAATCCTTTTTAACTTTCGCAGATTCGCCAAACTTGGCGGGAACGATTGGATAGGATTGCCGTCCAAGAGCAATTCGGTTAATTTGGTCAGATTCCCAATTTCTGGTGGCAAATGCGTAATTTGGTTGTGGCGAAGGTCTAAGACAGTGAGTTCTGTAAGATTGCCTATTTCTTGGGGCAGAGAAGTGAATGCGTTTCCTTGCAAATTCAAAAACTTTATTTTTTTACATTTCTCTATTGATTTTGGTAAGGATTTTAGTATAAGATTTTCTCCTAAATCTAATTCTTCCAATTCGCTTAAATTTCCAATACTTTCAGGTAAATAAGCTATTGAATTTTGGAATTCGTCTTCAAAATTATTTAAATACAAAATCTTTAATTTTTTTAGGTATCCTATTTCTTCTGGTATTTCATTTATAATATTTCCTACAATCTCTAAAACTTCTAAATTTATAAATTGCTCAATACTCTTTGGAATTTCAGTAATACCATTATTTGAAAAATCAAGAACTAACATATTAGGGTAACTATTTGAAGAAAAATCAACTTTATCAATTCCACAACCATTACAACTTAAAAAAACTAATTCATTATCCTCTATTTTAAAATCATAAATAGATCCATGTTTGAAGTAATTATTATCAAAGACAATTTGTAATATTAATAAGTTTTTCAATCCTGTTACCAAGCTAAAAAAACTTTCAATTTCCTCTGGATATACATTAGGGGACTTTATATATATGAAAAGTGTTTTTAATTGAGTGAGGTTTTCTAAAAAGACCATATCTAATGATTCTTCCTTTGAGATATATCTTATAGAAAGAAATTGCAGTGATTTACAATCATATAATTGAGTAGGAATTTCTTTCCAATATTTTTCTCCCAAATCCAAGTACAACAATTCCTCTAATTTTTTTTCACTCAATCCTTTCAAAGAAGTGGCAGAATGTGTCGCCTTTTTCTGCTCATATTCTTCAAAAAACTCCACGACTTTTTGGGCGGCGGGTAGGTCGCTTTCATAAAAAATATGCTTGTAAGGGAAGTTATCTAATTTTTCCATCGAGATTTTATTGAAATTAGAACACTAAATTAGCGACTTTACATCAAAAAAACGATTACTCAGAGAAAAAATGCTTTCTCTTACCTCTTTAGAAATCATTAAAAGCATAAATTCCTGTAATTCCGCACATGATGAAAGGTTTTTTGGTTTCAAAATTATAACATTTCCCTCAATTCTTTCACCAATTTGGAGATTTTCTATGTGGGTGGTTTGCACCTCTCTTGGCATTGCGCGTTATTGCCTAATAATTTCCATCATTTTGCTATTAGGGGTTGAACAGCATTATTCAACCCCCCCAAAGCATTTTAAGACTTTAATTTTGCAAGTTTCAAAAATTGCCTAAGTCCTAATTCATTAAAAAAAAAATCAGCTCAAACCTTTATTTCTTTCCATCTGCCGCGTTTGAACAAAATCACGCCTGTAATCGCAATCGAGGTTTCTGCTATCAAAATCGCCCAGAAAACGCCTGTTTCTCCAAAACCAAAGTGGTTTGCCAGCAAGTACGCCATCGGAATTTGGAAAAACCAAAAGCAAAATAGGTTAATCCAAGTAGGCGTTTTGGTATCGCCTGCCCCATTAAACGAACTGGTAACGACCATGCCCACGCCATAAAAAACGTAGCCCAAGCTCATAATTCGCAAAGCGTGTACGGCGGTAGCCTTGACTGCCTCGTCTTGGTTGAGGAAGCCCACAATGTAGTCGCCGCCAAAAAAGAAAAGTAAGGAAACCAAGAGCATGAAAATAGCACTGTACTGCGCTGTCTGCCAAACTGATTTTTCGGCACGTTCGGGTTGCTGTGCGCCCAAGTTCTGCCCTACCAGCGTAGCGGCGGCATTGCTCATGCCCCACGCGGGCAAGATGAAAAACATAATCACACGAATCGCCACCGTATAGCCCGCAATCGCCGCGCTACCAAAAGTAGCCACAATGCGCGCCATGAAAATCCAGCTTGCCGAGCCTATCAAAAATTGGAGTGTACCCGTCCAAGCAATGTCAAAAAGTGCTTTTAACAGCACCCAGTCAGGAATAAAGTGCGACATTTTGAACCTGAGCATTCCTCGCCCTGTAAATAGGTGGTAAAGCTGATAAGCCACGCCCATGCCGCGACCTATCGTTGTTGCCATCGCCGCCCCCGTCAATCCAAAAGCAGGAATAGGTCCAAAACCGTAAATTAGCGTAGGGCAAAGCACAATATTGAAGGCATTGGCAATCCACAGAGAGTGCATTGCCATAGACGCATCGCCTGCACCCCTAAAAATGCCATTGATGAGAAATAGAAACATCACTACAATATTTCCCCCAAAAACAATTCGCATATAAGGCGTGCCTACCTTGATAATTGCTTCGTTTGCGCCCATCAATCCAAGAATTTGAGGGGCAAAAACAACTCCGACAATGCTAATGAGCACAGAAAAAGCAGTAGAGAGCAAAATAGCCTGCGCGCCAGTTTTGGTAGCTTCCTCGATGTTTTTCTCGCCCACACGTCGCGCCACCATTGCCGTAGCTGCCATGCTCAGACCAATCGCTATCGAGTACACAATTGCCAGTACAGACTCAGTCAGTCCTACTGTCGAGATTGCTTCCTGCCCCAGCTTGCCCACAAAGAAAATATCGACCAGCGCAAAAACAGATTCCATGCACATTTCCAGAATCATAGGAATAGAAAGCATGAAAATTGCTCTACGGATACTCAAAGAGGTGTAGTCTTGCTGTTCGCCGTTTAGTGCCTGTTTAAAAAATGAAAAGAGAGAACCCAAACTGAGTTCGTTTGTTTTGTTAGATAACATGAGTTTAAATTAAATTGGTTTTTGTTTTGTTATTGTTTGGTTTCAAAAATCAAAAATTTTTGCCAAAGACGCTTTATTTTTATTTCTTGAATATTCATTAACCACAATCATACTTTTTCCTTGCTGAAAGGTGAAAAGTGTTGGTAGTGCTTTTAAATGTGTAATGCTCAAAATTTCACCTCCCCCCTCCCCCCCTCCAAAGGGGGAAAACAGCCTTTTCTACCCCTTTGGAGGGGGTGGGGGCGACCGTCGCTACGGGAGGTTATTATACAATTAGAATCATCACCAAAAATTTGCTTAATGGATTCAAAGAAAACATAAAAATAGAGGGACAAATGCTGTCGTAGCATTGAAAGTTTGCAAACAAGACCGTTTGCGCTATGGGCGAAATACGTAAACTTCGAGAAGGTTTACAAGCAAGGGACAATCATATTCATGGATTCGTATTAATTTATTATGGTAACTTCAAAAGGCAATAAAAAAGTTCAGGCAAACTCAAAAATAATGAAAATAAAAATTCAAAAACTGTTTTTTTTCTTACAACTTATTCGTTATCAGAACTTAATGATAATGATTTTTACCTTGTTTTTTGTAAAATATTTTTTGATTCCACCTTTTTTCACGCCACTTTCATCAGTAGCTTATTCTTTTCTTGTCATTTCGGTTGTGCTGATTGCGGCGGGTGGCTACCTCATCAACGACCTCTATGATGTGGAAATAGACAACATAAACAAACCAGCTAAAGTATTGATTTACAGGATTTTTACTCAAAAAACAGTGCTTTATTTTTATGGAATTTCAAACTTTTTTGGGGTTTTATTGGGCTTTCTAATTTCTTTTCCAGTTGGATTTATTCACTTTTTTTGCGCGCTAAGTCTTTGGCTGTATGCACGTTATCTAAAAAAAACAGCCCTACTCGGAAATATATTAGTTGCTTTTCTTTCTGGCTTGGTGGTGCTGATGGTCGATGTGTTGTACCAAACGCATTTTCCTTTGGTGTATGCCTTTGCTATTTTTGCTTTTTTTATTTCACTGATTCGAGAAATCGTCAAAGATATCGAGGACATCGAGGGTGATAGCGCAACAGGTTGTCGTACTTTCCCGATGATATTTGGCATTGCTAATACTAAATTATTGATTTATACCCTATTACTATTTTTTGTTTTTGCTCTTTTTAGTTTCTCATTCTTGTCTTCTTACTTGTTCTTGGAAGGAAATTTATTTTTTAAAGGCATTTTTTTTTATGATTTGTGTATTTCTTTTTTACTCATTTTTTTGGCATACAAACTTAGCTTGGCAAGACAAAAGACTGATTTTCATTTCATTAGTAGCTTTTGCAAATTGATAATGTTAGTCGGAATGGTGGGCATAATGATTTTGCGATTCCTATAAATCGAATAAAATAGCTTTATTTTGCATCTGCTAAACCAAGAAAAGCCATGTTTCACAAAGAAATTACCAAAGTTTATCCGCAGACTACGCACTCGCGCACGATTATCCGCTTTCAAGACTGCGACCCGTTCAAGCATTTGAACAATATCAATTATTTCAGTTATTTTTTTAATGCCCGCGAAGACCAAGTTGCCCAGCTCTACGAATTTAATGTGGGGGAGGTCTATGAGGAATACCATACGGGCTGGGTGGTGTATAATCACCAGATTTCTTACATCAGACCCGCCATGATGGGTGAGTGGGTGCGGATTTCGTCCAGTCTGATTCACCATACGGACGATACGATTGTGATTGAATACTTTATGACTGATGACAAGCACCAAAAGCTGAAAACTTTGCTGTGGAGTACGCTGAAATATATAGACATGAAAACAGGGAAAACAACCCCACATCAGCCCATTATGACTGATTATTTGCAAAGTATCTTACTTGATAATTTTGACTTTGGCAGTACGGATTTTCATGCGCGCATAGGGCAGATTAAAGCGGAATTGCTTAGGTAATCTCAAACGCCTACAAAATTGTATATTGAACTAATTTTGTCTATCTTTGTGTACTAAACCATACCTACTATTTTGCTGGAAAATGCTGATAGCCAATCCGATATATGATGTGTTTTTTAAATATCTCATGGAAGATATCCAGATAGTCAAGAAACTGCTCTCGACTATCATTGGGGAGGAAATTATTGCCCTTGAGCTACGACCACAGGAAACCACCGTCCATATTCCCCAATATTTCCTCTCTGTGATTCGTCTGGATTTCAAAGCAAGCATCAAAACGGCAAACGGGCAATCCAAAAAAGTATTGATAGAACTCCAAAAAGGTAAGTTTGCTTTTGACATTGCCCGATTTAGGAAATATCTGGGCGAGAACTATGCCAAGCAAGACCTCATCACCATCTATTTTTTGGGTTTCCAGTTAGAAAATTTGCAGGCAGCAGTAGTCAAGGCAAACCACCAGTACTACGACATGGTCAAAGGAGAAACGCTAAATGTGAAAAATGATTTCATTGAGCAGCTGGTTCACGATTGTTTTGTGATACAGATTCCCCGCCTGACCCTTAACCTACAAAACAAGGTGGAGAAAATGCTTTTGATTTTTAATCAGCAATTTGTGCTTGTAGATGATAGCCGTAAGTTGTTGATTCCCTATGCTTTATTGGCAGATGTGGAGCTAAAAGAATTGGTAGAACGCCTCAGCCGCCCCCTCATGGACGATGACTTGCTCAGGATTGCAGAAGCAGAAGACGAGGTGGTGGAAAAACTGGACGAGATGAGTAGGCAGATGGAAGAAAAAGACAAGAAAATTGAGGAAAAAGACAAGAAAATTGACGAACTTCTCAAAGAACTCAGCAGATTGAAAGGAGAGTAGATTTTTATACAAAAAAACATACAAAAGTAATGTTAGACAAAAACGGCATTGCCAAAAGAATCGCCAAAGAACTCCAAAACGGCTATTATGTAAACTTGGGCATCGGGATTCCGACCTTAGTTGCCAACTATATTCCCGAAGGTATCCATGTGGTTTTGCAGTCGGAAAACGGACTTTTGGGGATTGGAGCTTTCCCTACGGAGGCGGAGGTCGACCCTGATTTGATAAATGCAGGCAAACAAACTATCACTATGACACGCGGTTCGAGTCTTTTTAGCTCGGCGGACAGCTTTGCCATGATTCGCGGCGGACACATAGACCTCACCATTTTGGGGGCGATGGAAGTTTCCGAAAATGGCGACATTGCCAACTGGAAAGTGCCAAACAAGATGGTCAAAGGCATGGGAGGGGCGATGGATTTGGTCGCTTCTGCCAAAAACATCATCGTGGCAATGCAGCATAAAAGCAAAGATGGACAATCTAAGTTACTCAAAAAGTGTACTTTACCCATCACAGGCTTGCGTTGTGTACGAAAAATCATAACAGATTTAGCCGTTTTGGACGTACTGCCCGAAGGCGGCTTCAGGCTCCTCGAACGCGCCAAAGGCATTTCGGTTCAGGAAATCATAGACTCCACCGAAGGGAGATTGGTAGTAGATGGCGAAATTCCAGAGATTGGGTAGGTGTGCAATAATAATAACAAATAAGAAGAAACAAATTTTGCAATAAGTAAGAAGTAAAACATTGATAAAAGAAAAACTTAGACAAAACATAAAAGAATGTCTAATTTCTTATATTTATCTAATAAAAAAATAACTAAAATGAAAAGATTTTTAATGCTAATTCTAACTTTTGCTACATTAGGTTGTAGAACAGAAAGTAGGTTGTTTTTTGTTAAAGATAAGAAAATGTACTATAAATCAGGTGTTTATGTTAAAAGTGGAGGTTTTTTTGACTTTTGTGGCTGTGGTTGGGAAATAAGATTAAGATATAGAGATAAGCATCAAAGAAGAACATACTTTATACATACCCCTTGGGCTGAACTTAACTATCAGGGATATTATAAGCTCGTGAAAACAAAAAAAGAAGTAGAAAGGCAAGTGTATCATATTGTATATAAGGATACTATCAATAATACCCACGATACACTATGGCAATCATCAAGATTAGAACCTATAGACGTGATTGATTCTCTCTTATTTTTTCAAATCTTACCTAAAGCTTTTAAAAAGCCTAATTCTTCTTATTATTATGTCTATGAAAATCATGTTCTTAATAAAAAATTATTAGGCTTCAAGCTAATTCCTTCACCTACTAAAAAATAAATATGAAGTTGTTTTTTTAGCCAATTTTTCTCCACTAATAAGTGTTGGGTATTGATAGTCAGTTGATTATCAATAGAAAATTAAGTTTTCAAATTGAAAGTATCGCTTTGGTAAGTGAAAGTGTTACTTCGTAAAATTTACGTTGGTGAAAAAATACCAATGCAGGCAAAAAAGAAATCTTTGAAGAAGTTGAATATTTAAAAGATAAAATATAGATAATTAACACCCATAAAATATCTTACAATTTGTATCTTTTAAGGCTTCCTATTGATTATGACTACAAAACCAAAATTATTAAATGATGAAAAATATTGTTGTTTTTGTAGTTGTAATGTCATTATTCGCTTCATGTATGTCTGATACTTTAAAAGAAAGCGAAAAATATGGTAATCCTATTGTCAATTATTTTGTGATTGATAACAGCAAGGACACCGTTTTGAAGGGAATAGAAGGAACTATCTTAAAAATTCCTGCTTTTTGCTTTATAGATAGTAGCGGAAATATTGCCAATAATTCAATTAAAGTTGCTTTAAATGAGGTATTTACAAAAGAGGCAATGATTGCCAATCACACTGTTACACAAGACGTAGAAGGCAATGTTTTGGAGTCAAGTGGCATGATAAAAATTGAGATTTATAATAAGGAACAGCAAAAACTTACACTTGCACCTGACAAACAAATAGAAGTTCAATTCCCAAAAACTAAAACACTCATAGACAGCAAATTATATAAAGGCAAAGCAAAAAATGGAATTGTATTTTGGGAGGAAACCAAATCAGATGCAGATGAATCTGAATGGTTTGAAATCGTTGAAAGGATTGTGCAAAGACCCGCTATGTATGCTCACTTAGGAGATAGTATCACAGTACAATATTTCAAGCTGCAAATAGATGGGAAAGACACACTTAAAATAAAATTAGCGGAAAATGAAATCCCTGAATGGTTAAGAAAAAGGAAATTATATTCTGCGTTTTTAAGCGTTTCTGCCCCATTTTACATCAAAGAAACAGGGTGGTATAATGTAGATAAACTACTCATAGAAGATACAGATAATCAATTTTCAAATGTAAGAATACGAGTAAAAAATATACCTGCAAACCCAAATGAAGTAGATTTAAAATTGGTGTTCAAAACCAGAAATATATTATTAAGTGGATTTTTTGATGAACAACAAAATTGCTATGCTTTTGGTTATGAGCAAGATGGAAAAATTTTATTGCCTCAAAAAGAAAAGGCGTTTATCATAGCAATGTGTTATCATGGTCAGGATATATACTTTGCAAGTAAAGAAATTGAAACAGATTTATCCATGAAGTACAATATTTCATTAGAAAAAACAAGTCTTGAAGACCTCAAAAAAAGAATGAGGGAGATGTTTCCTAATTTAGGTAACAGTAATTGACATAAATTGGGGTAATTTTATTTTTATGTTCCGCCCATTTTGGGACTTTTAGATATGTATGTATTTCATCTATCCTTCTTTTTTGCGTCATATTGCTTGTAATCCAGCCATTTGTATAGTTCTAATGGGTAGTCAATCAGCGTCAAATCAACCATCTTTTTTTGGATACTCAGCCCTTTATCACTATTCGTGAAGTAAATAAGTGCATTATTGGTGTCTTCGAAGGCAATGATAAAGGATTTGAAGCCATTGTTATCGCCCCAATGCCAGAAAGCAGTTGCATTTTCCACTTTTTCTAAGCCCCAGCCCAGCCCCCAAGATATATTTTTTTGGGTGTACGAATAAATGCATATAATTTGTAAATTAGCAAAAAAAAATTAAAATCACCTTATTATGGACAAAGAAAAAGCAACAGCAATCTTACTTCAACGCCTTGCGGAGTGGGAAAGTAAACCCA
>JAAFJS010000181.1 GCA_013298985.1 Cytophagales bacterium | reverse complement strand
CGCAAGCGGTGGCTGTTGGAGCATGAGCAAAAAGTGGCGCATGGACTACAAACTTTATTTTAATGAATTGCTTTATAAATTATTGATATTCAGCAGAATAAAACTTTTTTTCTCCCATTCATTATATGCCGTTAGAAGTTGAATAACATTAAACTCCTGACAGAGCTTGAATTACTATGGGAAACACATCCACTACCAATATTAAGTCCTTAACAGGACAAATTAATAAATTTTCTTCTGGTTCAAGCCTAACGCTTGCACTAAAAAAAGGTTCAAGGCTGAGTAAACCTTGAACCAGTAAAAAACCTACCTCCCCTCTGGCACTCTCACAGGATTTGGGCTTTGCTGCCAAATTGCGTTCAGGTATTGCAAGTGTTTCTTTGCAGATTTGGGAAAAATCTATTTTGGTATTGCGAATCATTAGTGATGAAGGGCGAAAGGAGAAATCTAAAATATCAGAAAAACTTTTGCTAATTGGCAAGGGTAGGTTTTATGGGGTTGTTTGCTGATACTTTGTACTTGTAAAGAAGAAGACTGATTAATGGTGCTTAAATGCTTTGCCCAAATAAATTCCCTTTATTTATTTGTGGGTCTGTTTCGTATGCTTTCATTGCTAAATCCACATAACTTTTAACCTCTTTTTCAATATCATCATATTCATCTTCTTGAAGTAGTTGTCTATAATTGGACAATTCCACAATTTCACCATCAAAAGGAATTTGAGGCATTTCTTCAAGGCATAATATCAATTGAGATTTGTTAGGGATATTATCTTTTATAAATCCTAATATATTGTTTAAGTTTAAAGAGTCCTGCTGTTGATTAGGATTATCTATAACTATTGGGCAAAAAGCAGAAGAACCATATTTATTTATTGTTTGTAAAACGCTAAAATGGTACGCTAAGATTGCCCTTGGTAGCGTACTACCTAATTCTCTTATATCTGGAATCAATCTTTTGTATGAATCTTCTGATACAGACGTTACATCTAATTTATCTAAATACAATTTCATTCGATTTTGGTAGTAGTATTTTATTTCACTTCTTCTTTCAGAGTCATTGTATTTTTTTAATCTTTCAGTATAGTCATACATTTTTTGGGCTAATTCTAAGACTTTGTTATTAATTTCTTTTTTTTGGATAACTAATACTTGTTTAACCTCTTTTCTACTTTGAGCTTCTATAACATCTTTTAGTTTTATTTCCCCCTGTTTCTTAGCAAGGATATTTTCTATTAATGTTATTTGGGTTTGGATTTTTTTCAAATTTTTATCTTCTGCCTCAATATCATTTTCTATACCCAGTAATTCATCATTTAAACTATTAAATAGTTGATTACATTCTTGCTCATCTTGGGCAATTGCAAACCTTTCTAAAAATGAATTTTCATACATTGCTCCACAAGTAGGACACTCTACTTCATCATGTGCAGAAAGAGCAAAACGATAATCTAAGTTTATCTCTTTAATCGTATGTACTACAATTTTAATTTGTTCTTTTATTCTAATTTTACGATTATATGAAGATTGTAATTTATTTTTGTATAGTTCTTGTTGTTTACTTAGCTTCTCACATTCTTTTATCAATTCTTTGACTTCCTCCTTAAATTGCTCCATATCAATATTGATGTTAGAACTATTAGTTAATTTTTCATCAATATTCTTTATTAAATTTGAAATGGAATAAACTTGATTATCATATCCTTTTTTCTCTCTTTTTAATTTATCGTTCTCTGCTTTAATTTCATAGTATTCGTTTGGTTTAATGCCAGTATGGTACTCAGCCAAAGGGACATACCAATTAGTAAACTCATTACGTAAGTTTAAAAAAGACTTCCAAGGCTCTTTCCAAGATAAATCTTGGTCTATATAATACGGCAAAAATAGATATGCTGGTGGAGGTGTTTTAGGTTGATTATCTTTACTACTATCTAATTTTATTTTAAAGTCAAGTAAGTCTGCTAAAAATGCTGCAAATCCCTGTCTAACACCATTAAATACTCCTATAACTTCTTTATCTTGATTAAATACGGCAAAAATGTTATTCTCTCTTCTCAAAATAGAGAAGTTCTTTCCATCAACATTAAATTTTATTAGACTTATAATATGCGACCTTTCCCAAAGAGGATGTATTTTAGTATCTGCCCCAAAAGTTCTATAAATGCTTTTAACTAAACAAGATTTACCTGTTGAGTTTCTTCCTTGTATTATCGTTATTTTGGGGTGAAAACTCACCCTTTTGGCTTTCTTCTCTTCTTTTGAGATAAGACAAATTTCTGATATATAAAACCTTTTCATTGTTTTTGGCTTTTCTAAGATTGCGAATTAATAAACGATAATTATCTACTTTGTTTTTCATAATATTCCATTAATATAAATGCTTGAATATCTGTGGTATTAAACACGTTCTGTTCCATATTACTGCTTTTACAATACTCATCATAGTATTTGTTCAAAGTTTCGCTTAATGTCTTTTCTATATCTAAATTAGTAATAATTATTTTTATTTTATCAATAATTAAATTAAAAATGCTATTATTCCTATCTGCTCTGTTTGTTCTATATTTTTTACACCCTGACTGTATATTTTGACGATAGTTCCAATCTTTGTTTTCTTGTCCCAAGTCCTTATTGATTTCCTTCATTATTTCTTCCAAATTATCTCCTTGTTGAGATACTATATTTATCATTTTGCTTACATATTCTTTGGTGAGTGAATGATTTTTTTTCATGTCCTCGAATGATGTGCTACTTTCTTCTTTCCTTCCTCTCCTAATTATCTCATCTATAAAAGCTCTATATATCTGCTTAGGATTAAATGCTTTGCCATTTGTATATTCATCAAAAAAATTACTTATTTTCCCTAATGCAAATTCTTCATGGTTATTTATATCGAAATTAGTAACCTCAAAAAAAATTTTATCAAAAACGTTACTGTTAAGGTGATTTATCGTATATTCTTTACAAATAGCAGTCCTTATTTTATCCAAACAGTCTTTATGTAACAATGAGCATTGTATTTTAGAGTTTTTTGTGGGGAATTCATTACTTGTAAATTTCAGATTAAAATGGATATTAGATACTAAATTTAAAGATTTAGTGTACTTTTTCATCTTATAGTAATTATCATACATCTTACCTATAATTGATTTAGAGTTTGTTTTATTTGTAAGCATATTTACTGTCCATTTCTCACCAATTGATTTTGTTTTAATCTGATAAAAATCTATTTCGGTAGGATTTTGAGAATCATTTGCAATAAAAACGTCGTCATGAATCTCTATGCCGATTAAGTAATCATTAAAAAGCCAATGTATTTCTAATATCTTACATAATACCCAAGTCTGCTCGAATGTAATTCTATTCTTTGCAATTGAGCCTCCTCTCTCTCTTGGCGCATTTTTTACTAATTCATCTCTCAATGACATAGAAAATGATTTTAGGACGATTAAATAGGTTTTTTGCACAATTATAATAAAATAATTATGTATTTACATTTTTCGTAATTAAATTTTTACATATCTTTAATTTCCACATATTTAAGTAAAATACTTAGGCTAAAGAAGAATCAAACTTCCAAACATAACACCATTCAAAAGTTTGATTCTCTAAAAATTAACGTTCCTCAACGTTGTTAATGGTTTAGGCAGCCCCGTCAAGACCTTAACAATCGTTGAGGAAAACGGTAGTCAAGGGCAAGCCCATTAACTACGTTTTAACCCTTACCTCCCCTCTGACACTCTCACAGGGTTCGGGCTTTGTTGCTTGTAGAGGTCATTGAATTTCTGCACGTCTTCGGTCAGGATTTTTTGCATTTCTGCCTTGCGCTGCTGCCAAATGGCGTTCAGGTCTTGCAAGCGTTTCTTTGCGCCTTCAGTAACGGCAGGGTTGTTCGTGTCGACAATTTCCTCTTTGAGATGGGCAAAGTCCGCATTGAGTTTGTTTGGGAAGTTAATCACATCTTGGAAAGTTTTTTGCTTTCTTTGGATTAGCTCACCTTCTAACTCATTGATTTTCTTCATTAATTTCTCTGCTTCTTCCTTCAAAGGTTTGCTTTCCGTCATGTCGCTAATGGTTTTGATTTGCTCTTTCACCTTGCTCATTTTGTTTACGCCTTCGTGTATTTCGTTCAGGTTGTTGTAAATCTGCTCTAAAACCTTTGCTTGCTCCTCGTACTGGGCGGCGGTCGCTTTGATTCTTGGGTCAGGCAGCAGCTCAAAGGTTTGGCTCATTTCCTTGCCCATGATTTTCATTTTGGCAGTATATTTCCCTGGTTTTACTCTGTATCCTGTCAAACTATTTGGGGTCATTACTTCTGGCACAAGCACCTGATTTTCAGTTCTAAAATCCCAAACAATGCGGTTTTGTCCTTCGCCTGTTTCCAAAGTAGGGTCGCCCGTCATTCGCAGAGGCGTAGGCACAACTACCTCTTTTTTAGAAGAATAAGAGCGCACCAATTTCCCACTTGGGTCTATGATGTCGATGGTCAAAGTGCTGTCTGTCTTTGCTTTAAGCGCGTAGTGAATCAGCACGCCATTGGGCGGATTTTGCCCTTCGTTGCCACCGTTCCCGCCGTTCAGTTTGTGAGTATCTCTGGGTTTGAACAGGTGCATTTCTGCCTTTGCAACGTCTTGATT
The DNA here is from genome assembly GCA_013298985.1 of Cytophagales bacterium. Classification (GTDB taxonomy): domain Bacteria; phylum Bacteroidota; class Bacteroidia; order Cytophagales; family Thermoflexibacteraceae; genus Thermoflexibacter. The sequence goes on along the minus strand of JAAFJS010000181.1, from coordinate 8,131 downwards.
GAGTTGATGTAAGGACGTTAAATCGTCCAAAATCCAGAAGGAACGACCCGAAGTAGCCGCTACCAAGTCGTTCTGGTGTACGACCAAATCGTTGATAGGCGTGATAGGCATATTCAATTGGAAATCTTGCCAATTTGCGCCCCCATCAAAGGACACATACAAGGCGTGTTCCGTTCCTGCATAGAGCAAATCCTTGCGCTTGGGGTCTTCCCTCACCACCCTTGCAAAGTGGTTTTCTTTGATTCCCTTCGTGATTTTTGTCCAAGATTTGCCGTAATCTGTGGTTTTATAGATATAGGGCGTGTAATCATTGGTTTTGTACTTCAAAAAAGTAACGTAAGCAGTTGCCTTGTCGTGCGGAGAAACCTCTATTGCGTTCATAATTCCTTCGCCTAAATTGGGCGGCGTGATGTTTTGCCAAGTTTTTCCCTCATCTCTGGTGAGGTGCAGCAATCCATCGTCCGTTCCTGCGTAAATAGTTCCTGCTTCGTGCTGAGATTCAAATACATACATAATTGTATTATACACTTCACCCCCTGCGCCTTCGTTAGTAAAACCTGCACCACCACTGCCTTGTTTGTCTTTTTCGTTGCGGGTGAGGTCAGGGCTAATTTCTGTCCAGCTCATGCCCTTGTCAGAGGACTTCAAAAGTACATTTCCTGCGTGGTAAAGTGTTGATTTATTGTGCTTTGAAACCAAAATAGGTGCGTTCCAATTGAAGCGATATTTTACGTTTTTGGGTTGAGTAGCCAAGCCCAGATAAGGGTATGCCATAATGCTTTTTGACTCGCCTGTTTTCATGTCCAATGCGTCTATAATGCCCTGATAACAACCACCATAGACGACATCGGGGTTTTCTGGGTCAAACGCCAAATACGCACTTTCGCAACCTGCGGAGACTTCCCAATCCTTCCAAGTAATGCCACTTCCATCTGTTCTGCTGGCAATTTTTATGGAAGTATTGTCCTGCTGACCGCCATAAACATTGTAAGGGAACTGATTGTCCACACTCACCCGATAAAACTGCGAAGTAGGCTGATTTTGCTGGCTCGACCAAGATTTACCATAGTTGAAGGACACATTTGCGCCCCCATCATTGGCGTTAATCATGTTTTTGCTGTCTTTGGGGTTCAGCCAAAGGTCGTGATTGTCGCCATGAGGCACAGGAACAGGCGTAAAAGTCCTGCCTCCGTCAATAGAGCGCAATACGGGTGCATTGAGAACATACACAGTTTCAGCGTCTTGTGGGTCAGCAAAAATCTCAATATAATACCAAGAACGAGTGATAGTGGTGCGGTCTTTGGAAGTCTGCGCCCAAGTTTCGCCGCCGTCATTGGAGCGATAAACGCCTGCTTTGTCGCCTTCTGCTTCTATATTGGCATAAACCACTTCGGAGTTTGCTCTGGACACAGAAACGCCAATTTTACCCATTTTTTCAGGGAGTCCTTTGCTCAGTTTTTTCCATGTTTCGCCTCCATCAGTCGATTTGAAAATTGCACAACCTGCGCCTCCACTTTGCACTTGGAAGGGCGTGCGGCGGTGTTCCCACATAGCAGCGTACAAAATTCGAGGGTTGTTCATGTCCATGCTCAAATCCACTGCGCCAGTGTTTTCGTCTGTGTAAAGTGTTTGTTTCCAAGACTTTCCGCCATCTGTGCTTTTGTAAATGCCTCTGTCTTTGCTTGCGCCATGCAGTGCGCCTTGTGCTGCCACATACACGACATCGCTGTTTTGGGGGTGAACGCAAATTTCGGCAATATGCAAGGTTTTTTCCAAGCCCAAAGAAGCCCATGTTTTACCTGCGTCCGTAGATTTATACACGCCATCGCCAAAAGAGGTCGCTACGCCACGCACAGGGTGTTCGCCCATGCCTACATAGATGACGTTAGGGTCGTTTTCTGGGACAGTAATTGCGCCTACTGAGCTGGATTTGAAGGTATTATCAGAGATATTTTTCCAAGAAATCCCTGCGTCTTCGGTTTTCCAAACGCCACTGCCAATGCCGCCAAAGTAATAAACCAAAGGCTGCCCAATCACGCCCGTAGCCGTAACGGAACGCCCCCCACGAAAAGGTCCAATGTTGCGCCACTTCATTGCGCCGTACAGCTTGGAGTCAAAAGCGGTAGTGCTTGCTGCCTCTTGCTTTTTTTGGGCGAAAAGCGTTTGTGTACTTAGTGTTGCTTGTGAAAACACAAGCAACAAGGCAATTGTACTAATTAGTTTTGCACGTGAAAACACGCACAAAAATGATGATAAAAGTCGCTTCATGTAAGTAATGATAAGTTATAAATTATGAGTTATGAATTATATTAAATATTTGGTTATCAATATGTTAAATAAAAAAATGATATGTGTTGATTGATAATTGTTTATTGCTCTGTTAGTCCGAATTTGTAATCGCAACGGCGAACCGTTCGGGCTGTGTTAAAATCGGATTTTAAATCCGACCTTAACACAGTCAAGATTGCAAATCTTGACTAACAGATATATTAAATAAAAAAATGATATGTGTTGATTGATAATTGTTTATTGCTCATTGTTAATTGATAAATTGCTAAGGTAAGGAAGGGGAAGGGAAAAAGGAAATAGAGAAAGTATTTATTTTGTGGGATAAACCAATAACTCATAACTTGGCTTAGGCGTAAAAATGTCGCCAGAAATGCCGTCCAATTTTTCTATCATCATTTTAATTGCTTGTTCGGACTGGTCTATGCCTATCCAATTTCTGCCCAAGAGGTGAGCAGATTTCAACGTTGTGCCTGAGCCACAGAAGCAATCTAAAACATAACTCTCTCTATTAGAAGAAGTTTTGATAATCAAGTCCAATAAATCGCTGTTTTTTTCCGTAGGATAAACGGGATATTGCGGGTCTTTCATTTCCCAAATATCTTGGGTGCGCTTGCCCTCCTGCTCATCAAAATAGATTTTTTTGCGTGGATTTCCATTTTCCGACCATTCTATCAAGCCTTCCTTGTCCCAAAGTTCCAAAGTTTCTACGTCAGTGCGCCAGTGCCTTCCTTTGGGTGGCAAAATTCCCTTGAAAGCCTGCGAAGTCTTACCGTTTTTGGTTTCGCTTGGGGCGTGCAAGGGAATGGTCGTATATCTCCGCCCATCTTTTTCCACTTTGGGAAAAAGTTTTAATCTATCTTCCTCTGTATAAGGTTGTTTGGGTTCGTTCCAAATTGGTTTTTCGCCTTTGGAATAAAACAAAATCATGTCCTTGATATTGCCGTAGCCCTTGCGAGCAAAGTTTTTAGGATTGCATTTTATCCTTGTAATGTCATTCCTGAAATTGTCTATGCCAAAAATATCGTCCATCAAAATTTTGACGTAATGCCCAATTTTGTAATCTGTATGCACGTAAATCGAGCCTTTTTCAGACAAAAGTTGCTTCAATAAAACCAATCTTTCGCCCAAAAAATCGAGAAACTCTTTGTGTGTAAACTTATCGGAATAGGCAACTTTGTCGCCTTTGCTGCTGCTTATTGTGGAGGTGCGTTCCTCAGAAAAGGTAAATACGTTATTGGTCGCAAAAGGTGGGTCAATATAGACTAAATCGATTTTTTCAGTAAAACCTAAATTCAATAATTGATTTAAAACCAATAAGTTATTTCCCTGAATCAGTTTGTTTGGGGAAACGGTTTGATTGAGGGAAATGAACTCGGTAGTGGTGAGTTTTGGGGCAGTATTGAGAATATTAGGGTTCATCATGTAAAATGCTCAAAGTAAATTTTAGATATTTTAGAATCGGAAGGATTATTTTTTAGATAAAGATATATTTTCTCTTTCAAAGGAATTATATTTTTCAAAATATCTGTAAATGTGTACCAAGCAACTCTTTCAATCCATTCTACTTCAAATTTAGAATAGTCAAATTCATAAGGGTTGATGAGCCAAATTTCAAAATCTCTTAAATCTGTAACTTGGTCAAAGATTTTTTCTTTGAACAAATTTTTCATGTATATAATTTGGCAAAGAAAAATGAAACTATGACTATAATCCCTTGCTCCAAGTGAGTCTTTCTTACTTTGTCCACTTGTATAATAGGGTAATCCATTGATTACTTTGTTTTTATATTTCTCAAAATAGTCTTTATAATTGTAATCAATAATATTTTGCCTAAAAAGTTCATAGTAAATATCTGAATTGAATTTTTTGTCTAAATAACTTGTGAATTCTTCCAATAACTTTGACTGGCATTCAGTGCTTAAAATATGCCAAAAAGGAATTAAGTCACGATGTCCAGATTCATGTTTTTCACTAATAAAATTAACTAATAACTTATTAACAAAACGACTATCACTTACTTTAAATGAAGGAAAATGCTTTGAAATGCTATAACATATTTTCTCTATTAAATCTGTATATTGATGAGAATGGGGGCTATGTCTATCAATAATGATTTGTAATAATTGGGATAATGTTTCTATACTAAATAAACTACCTTTTTCGTAGATAAATAAACCTAATCCATTTAAGTTATTCCATGCAATACAATCATAAAATTTAATAAAATCGCAAATTAACTTCTCTGTATTGTGGAAACCTTCCTTTTTAATATTCATTACTGAAAGAATAAGGAATAGATTATTAAATATCCTACCAAACTCGTTTTCAAAATCACGATTATTGAATAATGAGATTGTATTCTTATTTGGTTGATTTCCAAAAGAGTTTTCTTGTACTACCGAAGTTAAAATGTTATAAGAATAACTTAACAATTTGGTATAGGCTTCCTCATCTGTTTCTAAAATTTTTATACTATTTTCTAACAAAATGCTTTTTAAGTCTTCGTTAGATAAGTACAAAATAGTATTTATTAGTATAAAATAATTAAATTCTTTTAGTTTATTTATGTATTTATCTGAAATAGAGTAGCTTATAACAAATATTTCAAAAATTTTTTGTTGTATTTGTTGATAATCTGTATATCTATCAAATATTATAAAGTTCCTTCTTGTGTAATAATATAGATAGATTTGTTGTTGCCAGAGAACTGGTAAATCTCCGCTTCCATATTGAGTACCTCCTTTTTCATACAGCTTTCTTACCTTTTTTATATTCTTCAATGCTTTATCTACTTTGTATTCTATTCTTGCAAATACTTTATTCTCTGCCAATTCTAAAAGAGCTTCCCTGACATCTATATCTGTGGTAATGTCAAGCGTATAATGGATTTCTTTTTGTAAGTCTATATTTTCTAATTCTTGGATAACAGTTGCTTTGTCCTCAAAATCGTAATCATACCACATAATATTGCCTAACTGCTTCAAATTATAAGTAGCTACGAAATATTCAATGTCTTTGCCTTGTTCTTTACTTGACTTTTGTATAGCCTTATACATTTGATAAGCTGGCTTATAGTTATCAATTGGGATTTTATAAAACGCATAAGCATTTTCTAAATTGTTATTAAGTGGATTACCTTGTAGGTTTTTTAATTTTTTGATGACCTTGCCAAAGTCTAAACTTTCATAATTGCATTGCAAACAATCACAAGTTTCATGATTATTCCATTCAATACTTATACCTTCTTTTTTTTCAAAAGCAATATTAGAAATAAGAAAATGATTGAGTCTTTGAATTATGAACTCTATTTTTTCTTGGTATATGATAAGATTGTCTTGAACAAATAAATCATGTTCAGCGTTTAAAATAATGTTTTGCTCTTGTATTAAAATATTTTGAAAAAACTCATATGCTTTTTCATTATTGGTGATTAAGGTAAAAGTATTGACATTCCAAAGTCTATTTTTGGGATTAATATTGAATGGTTTACAGTTTGATAAAATATTAACTGAAACAAATCCAAAACCATCAAATTTTTTTAAACAAGTATATATTTCATCTATAATGTGTTTGGGATATATTCTTTGAGAATTATCATACGATTTATTTGCCTCATAAAATCTATCTGTTAAAGAATAAACCTCTTTACTAATAAGCCTATCTTTATGTAAAAGAAAAAGGAATTTTTTAAATTCATATTGATTTCTTCTAAGTTCTGTTAAAATAAATTTCTCATACTTTGTGCTATCATTGGCTAAGTAAAAACGAATTTCAATAAAATTAGAAACAATGACCCATTTACAATTTTCTCCTTGTTTATGAGCATATTCAAATGCTTGTTCTACTGGTGTCCTTTTATCATTGGCTCTTTTTTGTGCCTCATCTAAATCTTTATGAGAAGAATCTTTTACTTCAACTATAACTTTTACTCTTGTTTCTTTATCTGTGAAATAGCCCAAAGCAAAATCGCACTTTGTTCCATCAGTTTGACTTTTTTCTTGTAAATTTAGATTCCGTTCATCTGTTGTCCATCTTTTATAACCAAGAGCATTATCAAAAATACATTCAGCAAATAAGCTATCTTGTGCTTCTTCTTTTGTAGTTCTTACTATGCCTGTTTCTATTCTCTTTATCCATTTTTCTATATTTGATTTAATTTCATGAATGTCAGGAAATGAATTCAATGAAAACTTATCAAGTTCCTGCTTTAAAAAATCTGGATTAAATATCGTTTTATGTTCTTTCATATTTTTTAAATCTGATACAAAAACTCCCTCAAAACCAGCGCACTCAAAATATTCATCTCAGCGTATTTTGTAGTTACGTCTTTGTACATTTTATTTTTACCTTTGATATACAGCACCCCGTCGAGGATAGCGATTTTGATAGCGTTTACATTTTGCGTTTCCAGCGTAGCGATTGCGTCATTAAATTGGGCGTTTTGGTGTCCGCCAAAGTCAGTGAGAAATTTCGCTTCTCCTATGATGTATTTTCCATTGAAGCGAGCAACCAAGTCAAGCCCTTTATTGCGTTTGTAATTGAGTTCTGCACTTGCAAAATCCATCATTTCTCTATCTCCTGCGTCCAAAATAGCATCTGCTTTTGTATTTGCAAATTGCTCTAAACCAATTGGTTGTATTCCTAACGATTTTTTATTAAGCCACCGCCTGAAAAAGGGTCCGATTTGTCGGTTTGTTTCTTTGGGTTCGGTGCATTTTTCAAGAATCGTATCTAAACCCATTTCGTACAGCCGCCCACAAATCCGATTAATAGTTTTAGGATTTCGTGCTATTGCTGCACTATCTCTTTTCAAAAAAGCAATGTAGCTATCTTTGATTGGAAACAAATCAAGTTTTAGCAAAGATTTGATTAGCAACTCATTATCTTGTTTTTCAAAAGCGTGTTCTACTTTATCCCATTTTTCTTCATCAATCTCTCTAATTCCCTCTGGTATAGTAGGATAGACTTGAAATAAATCATCTAAATAGCTTCTCTGATTGGCATAATCAATGCTCAAAGTTGTCCAATAATTCATATTGCTCTGTTTTTACAAAGGTAATAGTTTTTTACTTACTTCCACACTTCCAGCATCAGTGCATAACCCATGGGGTCAAACTCTTTTAGCTCTTCTCTGTTAAAAGGGACGTAGTAGCCTCTACCAAAAAAAGTTGCCGTCAATTCTGCAAAATATTCACTTTCATTTTCCAAAGCGTAGTGCCTAAGCATTTGTCCGCCGAAGTCTGCAACTTGCTCATATTTACTACTTTTGACTGCATTTTCATAAGCAATGGCAATCTTTTCTTTTAACTCTTTGGAAAGTATATTATGATAGGCGTGTCCTAATTCATGCAGTATTACATTATAAGGCTGATTTTCTTGAAAATCAATGAAGTTTGCAATATCACAGATTTCTACCGAATTTACCATTTCTACGGGGTAGCCATTATTTGCTAACCAATCTTCTGAAATGTGATACCATGCCAAAGCCTTATCGTTTCTTTTGAACTCTAACCAAATAGAGTTTTTCCTCAATAAATTCAAGTGCTTCATATCCATTGCCTTGGTGATTTCTTCTAAATTTTTAGAGAGTATCGCCATTATTTTTTTGGTATTCACCTCTTCTTCGGTTTGTTTTCTCACCATGACCTTAAAGCCATGTAAAAATATTGGTTTAAAGTCTTCTAATTTAGCTTCTTTCGTATCAGTGGCTTCCTCTTCTTCTGGGAATAGAGGCGTGATTTTCCACCACTGACCAGTGCTATTCGCTGTATTTGCCATCTGCAATTGGTTATTCCTTCCATCGTTCACCACATCTAAGGACTTCCCTTCGCCGAGCCATCGG
>JAAFJS010000180.1 GCA_013298985.1 Cytophagales bacterium | reverse complement strand
CTTTTTCTGAAATTTTTAGATAATGTCCTTTATGCCCTGCCTGACCTCCTACTTTATTATCCGTTTTCTCTCGTAAAGAACGGTCTTTTTTTACTTTATGAATATCTGTGGAAGGTGGTTTATGACTATTTTCACTATTTTGACCTAATTGCCTCTTTAATTCCAAATTTTCTGCTTTCAATAAGGCTATTTCTGAGGTAGCCACAGACAACTCCTCTACTAATTTTTTTAGTAGACTTTGTAGTGCCAATATATCTGTGCTTAGTTCCATAATGCAAAGTTATACACTTTTTTTCTATAAAAAAATAACTACTTTTGGAGAGCTGAATAGTTACGAATTCTAAATAACTTATCAAAATGAAAATTTTATCCAAAATAATGCCCTTGTTTGTGTCCCACAAGCAACTTGCAATCGTCATTTTCTTGATTTGTTTCTTGCCTACCTTCGTTTTTGGGCAAAACATAGACACCAAACATCTCTCTCTCAGCCTCCAATTCGATTGGCAGAAGAAACAGGCTTTCGGAACGGCAGAAATCACTGCTTCTGTGCAGCAAGAAGGAAATAAAATCTATCTTGATGCAGGAAAATTATCCATTCAAAGCATTGAACTGAATAGTAAAAAGTTGATTTTCAACTATGACGGAGGAGATTCAGACAATAACTTAGAGGTAATTTTGGATAGAAAATATCAACCCAATGAAAATTTTACCTTAAAAATCACTTACCACACTAACTACGAAAATCGAGCTGACCCTAACGCTATTGGGGGAAGTTTTGGCAAAGGTTTACGCTTTCAGCAGCCGACTTCTACTACTCCACAAAAACGCAAGCAAATTTGGAGCAGTGGGCAACCACAAAACAACAAATATTGGTTTCCTTGCAATGAGGACATTGCCGACATTCACACCACCGAAATCAAGGCAATCGTTGAAAAACCTTTGATGGTAATTAGCAATGGAAATCTTATAGAAATTACTGATAATCAAAATAATACAAGAATTTATCATTATAAATCTGATATTCCTTTCCCCAATTATTTGGTATCCATTGTTGTAGGTGAATATCAGGAATTAATACAAAACTCAAAGGGAAAAGTTATCACTAATTTTGGCTATCCGCACGAAATGGAAGCTGTTACGGCTACTGTTGAACTATTGCCAGACATGATGCAATTTTTAGAAGAAAAAACAGATTATCAATACCCATATAAGGCTTATAGTCAAGTAGTTGTGCAAGATTATCCTTTCCCTGGATTGGTGGGGCAAAATGCGACTGCGCTACTTTCGGATAACTACATAGATGACTACGGTGTGCATAAAGATTTTAAATATTTGTGGGACGGCGTAGCAGTACAAGCTCTTGCTAATCAGTGGTTTGGAAACTTGCTTATGCCCAAATCTTGGGGAGATATTTGGCTCAATAACGCTTTTGGGCAATATTTTGCGGGACTTTATACCACTAAGAGTAATGCAAAAGAGGAATATTTGCTATGGTATTATCCTTTTGAAAGATGGAATATGATAAATGATTGGAATTCAGAGAATAAGCACCCTATTGCTACCCAAAATTTCAAAGATATTTCTGCCTTTACTATGGATAGTTATTCCAAGTTTCGTGGAGCATTGGTATTGAGAATGTTGCAAAAGGAAATGGGCGATGAAAACTGGTGGAAGGCGTTGCGCTATTATGTGAAAACAAATGCGGGTAAGCAAGTAAGCACCCAAGATTTTCAAAATGCAGTAGAAAAAATAGCAGGAAAGTCGTACCAATGGTTTTTTGACCAATGGATTTATAAAATTGGGTTGCCAAAGTTTGAAGTTACTAAAGCCTATCATGCTTCGCAAAAACAACTTTCGCTCACCATAAAACAGACTCAAAGCCAAGAAAATAAAACTGATTATCAACAAGTTGAATTTTTTGAAGGGAAAATTGAGATAGAAATTGATAGCAAAGTAGAAAGCGTTTATTTAAAACCCAAAGCAGAAAATGTATTCAATTTTTCCATAGCTGAAAATCCTAAGTTTGTCAATTTCAATGTAGAAGAAACTTTTTTGTGCGAAACCATTTTTGAAAAGACCACAGATGAATATTTTGAGCAATTAAAAAGTAGCAAAGATGTAATTGCCAAGCAAAAAGCATTGGACAATTTGGTGAAAGTCGCCCAAGACAGTAGCGTAACGCCTGCCCTCAAAGAAAAAATTGTTCAAACCATCACTGCCGAATTCCAATCCAATCAATATTGGCGATACAGATGGTATGTTTTGGGTTCGTTGCAAAAAATTCTTACACCACCCTACAACGAAAAAACGTTTGCTTTTTTAATCGAAAATATCCAAAAAGAGAAATCTTGGATAAAAACCACAGCTATTAATATGTTAGCTAAAACAAATGATTCAAAATACAAAAATCTCTATATCAAATCATTAAGTGATGAAAGTGATAGGGTTATCAATACGGCATCTATTGCTTTGGGTAAGACAAAAAGTGCAGATGCTTTTGATATTTTGATAAATTTGGAAAAGAAACCCTCTTGGAAAAGCCAAAACCGCATAAGCGCATTGAATGGTTTGCAAAATTTGGGAGATGTGAAAGCCCTTGATTATGTTTTGAAATGTTTGAAAGACAATCAGTCGCCTCGCTGGTATTTGGCAACGTCTGTATGGGACTATCCTTTTGCGGCAGTGAACACCTTGGTAGCATTAGGCAAGGCAAGTTTGGGCTATTCTATTCTTTTTGAACGATTTAAGCAATCGTTACAAGACAATGATTTGAATGATATTTTTCAAAATGTACAGTTAGTCAACCTTTTGAAGGACGAAAGGGCAAAAGAAATGTATGTTTTATTGAAAGAAAAATACAAAACAGACTCGTTTGTTTTGGAAGCAGTAAATACTTACGAAAAACAGTTTTTAGAAAGTCTAAAGAAATGAAACTAAAATCTGTGTATCAAACCCGACCCATTCGCTTTTTGGAAATTCACCAAGAAGGCGACTGGAAAATAAAGTTGTATAGCATTTCGATACGAAGCGAATTTGTGTCAGACGAAAATATATATCTTGTAAAAAGACAAATAGAGAAATGGCTTGAGAAAAGTAATCTCTACAAACGGGATACTTATAAAACAGCTACCTTGATTATTCATGAAGGGCGAGGAGAGGGCTTTGCCGTCATCAACTGGTGGATAGACGAAAATATGTTGCAAAATTTTGTGTATTTGTTAGATGGTAACAATGAGTATCAGTTATTTTCAGATAACGGCATTACGACTTGTGTATGGGAAATGGCAGTATTATGGCACGAGCGCAACGCTTGGGTAAAACACGTTTTGATGAATAATGAAAACCCTGATTTTGAAGGCTATTTGAATGAACAGTTAAATACAGAAATATAATAAACTTCTTACAAAAGGAGTATTCAAAACAAAACTATGAAAAGTGTATCTCGTCGTGAGTTTTTAGGAAAAATTGGTATTGGAACTGCCACTGCTATTACATTTCCTGCTTTGGGAGCAAGATTTCAAACTGTGGAAAATACACAAAAACTAAATGTTGCTCTTTGTGGCTTGGGGCGATATGCTGATTTTATGGCTTATGGGCTGGAATCATCTAAATACTGTCGTATTGCTGGTCTTATTTCTGGTACTGCCACCAAAGTAGCAGAATGGGCAAAAAAGTATGATGTCCCTAAAGAAAACATATACAATTATCAGAACTTTGACCAAATCATACACAACAAAAACATTGATTTAGTGTATGTTTTGCTACCTAATGCAATGCATAAAGAATATGTAATTCGTGCGGCAAAGGCGGGAAAGCACGTGATTGTAGAAAAACCAATGGCATTGAATGCAAAAGATTGTGAAGAAATGATAGCTGTTTGCCAAGAAATGGGTGTACAGTTGGCAATGGGCTATCGCTTACATTTTGAGCCTTATCATTTAGAAATCAAACGATTGGGACAAGAAAAAATATTTGGACAAGTGCGGCTGCTTGAGGCATCATTGGGTTATAAAACAGATGGTCTTAATGCTGACCCTAACGAATGGCGAATGAAAAAAACAATGTCGGGTGGGGGACCGTTGATGAATTTGGGTGTGTATTGTATTCAGAGTTGTAGATATGTATTGGGTGAAGAACCCATTTCGGTTACAGCTCAATTTGGACCTAATACCAATTTACAATATTTTGCCGAAGTAGAGGCTTCTATCACTTGGCAGTTGCATTTTCCGAGTGGAGCAGTAGCTACTTCTACCAGTTCTTATAACGCAGGCATTGACAGATTTTATGCTTCGGCTGATGAAGGTAATTTTGAACTAAGTCCGGCCCTGAGCTACGGACCATTCAAAGGCAGAACGAGCAAAGGCGTTTTGAGTTTTGCAGACATCAATCAGCAAACTCAACAAATGGACGAAATAGCTAAAGTCTTGTTAGCAAGGCAAACCTTGCCCGCCCACATTACAGGTGAAGAGGGGTGGAAGGATATGAAAATAATTGATGCTATCTATAAATCTGCTAAAACGAGTAAGCGAGTTATAATCAAATAAGTTGTAAAAAAACAGTCAAAAACTATAATTATTTGATAATGTTATGATTATGGCTGATGGATAAGCCATTATCAAGGCAATTATTGACAACATAGATTAATTTTTTTATAAATAATTAAAATACTGATGAAATACTTTTTATTTAAAACTAACCTTTTTCTATTTCTGTTGCTATTCACAATAGTAACATTCAGTTGTAAAAATTCGGATATTTCGCCCAATGGGACTTCGATAGAAGGTACTTACAAAGCAGTTGTCAATCCGTTATTGTGTTCTATGCCCACTATGTCCGATTTGAGTATCAAATCACAAGGAAAAACATACGATTTAACATTTAAACATAGTTTCACAGCATCAAAAGAGGTTATATCAAATGTAAAAATACTTAAAACAGATAGCACGACTATACTCATACGTGATGGCATAGAATTAGGCAAGTATATGCACATGAAATACCTTGATTTATCAGATGGTGGTGCAGAAACAGTAGAAAGCATGGTGCTAATGTTGAGATTTGATAGCAATAATAAGCACTATGAGTTTATGGGTAGGAAGTAGTTTTTAGACTAATAAAAGGAGAATATGCCTTATCACATGGAGGCTCGGATAAGAAATAGACAAGTTAAACTTTACTCTTATGAAATTATTTTTTAAAAGCACCATTTACTGCATTATTTTCACTATTGGGAGTAGTGCGATATATGCTCAATCTGTCGCAAGCCTTCGCATAGATGAAAGATTAGAAACAATAAGTATTGCCTGCAAACTGGCAGGTATTGAAGGTTTTTATCAAAATCAGCAAAATTCCTACACAAAAGCTATCAATAAGCACTTTAAAAAATATGACACACACCCTTTTGTGCAGTATTTGGTTATCCATCAGAAACATTTAGATACTGCTTATTGGGAAATACAAGCATTGGCAGTTCATTTGAGTCAGCCACCATTGTTAAAGCCACTTGTATCATATAGTGATAGTGCCAATGCTGGTAATTGGGACAACAGAGCATTGTTACAAAGCAAAGTGGTGTTGCTGTTACAACAATTTCATAAAGATACAGATTGCAAGGCTTTTTTTAAATCCCAAAGAAGTTATTTTAGTCAAGTAGAGGCATCCTGCAATAAGCAAACAGTAGCTATCAACAAGAAATGGTTTACCACTTTCTTCAAGATGCAACCTACCGAAAAATACTACCCCATACTGGCTTTGGGTATGAAGTATGGTGCTTATTTAAGAGTAAATTATGGTAACAATATCAGAGATACTTACACAATTATCGGTTGTGATTCTCTCACAAGTGATGGTCTTCCTGTGGGCATAAACTTTAACTTGCTTTTCAATGCTAATCTACACGAATACATACACTGCTACGCCAATCAACTTGTAGATAACAATATTGAAAAGTTACAATTCCCAGCCGAAATATTATTGGCAAAACCAGAGGTGTATGAAAAAATGAAAAATACTTTTTATGGGAACTGGCAATTTTTGTTGTATGAATCTATGGTAAGGGCTTGTACTATCAAATACCTAATGGATAACGAAAAAGAGGAGGCTGTTTGGAAGCAAGAATTAGAAAAGCAGGAAAAAGCTGGCTTTTTTTGGATGCAAGGATTGGTAGATGAATTACATAAATATAAATTGAATCAGACAAAATACAAAAATATAAATGAATATATGCCATTGATTATCAAGTGGTTTAATATACAAATCAAATAATTCTAACTCAATACTTTCAAAAGATACGATAGGGTTTAATGATATTGATACTACTTACGCTTAAAAATTAAAAAATCATGTTAGAAATTAGAACCAAATGCGAAAACTGTGGCAAAGCACTTCCAAACGAAAGCCTCGAAGCAATGATATGTAGCTATGAATGTACTTTTTGTAAAGACTGTGTAGAAACTGTTTTGAAAAACGTTTGCCCAAATTGTGGTGGCGGGCTTGAAAAACGACCAATTAGACCCCCAAAAAAATCTTGAAAATCCTATTCATCATAAAAGCATTAATAACTAAACTAAAATTTTCCGATGAACCTTCACTATCTACTATACTTACTTTCACTGTTATCATAATATTGGGGGGAAAATTAAAAATAACTATTTTTCACTTGAAAAAATACAGAAAGCAAATTTTTATGAAATTTGTTGATATACGATACTTGGAAGGTGTACTATGAAAGTGCTGCGAGGCGTAGTTTGGGAAAGTAATAGGTAAGTGTTAGACAATTTCCATTTTCCAGTCTGCGATTTCCTTGTTTTGGCAGGCAAAGCCCAATAAAATAACTTCTTTGCCTTGATGGAGGTATTTTTGGTGGTATTTTCTTTCTTTGATTTGTGCTATTGCGTTTTCCGCACTGTCATTTACCTTGAACTCCATTACAAAAATGGTGTT
The DNA here is from genome assembly GCA_013298985.1 of Cytophagales bacterium. GTDB lineage: Bacteria > Bacteroidota > Bacteroidia > Cytophagales > Thermoflexibacteraceae > Thermoflexibacter. Next base: position 5,825 of record JAAFJS010000180.1, on the reverse strand, counting down.
TTCGTGATGTACTACGGTATCTATCCTGCCTTTTGAGGTACTGACCTCTGCTTGTGCATAGTAGCCCAATAGTTGGAATGCTAAAAATATAACAGCATGGTAAAAACTTTCTTGTTTTTCTTCAAAAATCTGATACGGAATATTGGCAAAAAGTGTATTCAAGCGACCCACTACGCTTTCTATATCTTTCTTTTTCAGGTCTTTATTCATATTCCAGACAGGCGAAGCAACATTGAGATTATAAGAAAACTCTTGCAAAAGGAAGTTATTTAATGCGTTTTTGACTTCCTTATTCGGATAGGTCAGCGTATAGATATTATCCTCTCGCTCTTTGATAGTAAGGTAGCCTGTTTGGAACAGCAAGGTAATTTCATTGAGATTTTCTATCCTGAAATTGCCCAACATTCCTTCATCTACGGTGATTTCCTCGATATTGAAGTTAAAATTTTCACGCATCAATTTCGTCAAAAAAGTAGGCGTACCTGTGGCAAACCAATAGTTTTGAAAATCGGCACTGGACATAAAATTAAGAATGGAAAAAGGATTATAAACTTTTTCTGTCCCTAACCAAGCATAACCATTATACCATTGGCGAATTTTGTAGAGCAAATCTGGATAGGAAATATTGTTCTTGTGTGTGATTTCTTCTAATCTTTCCTTGAAGTAAAACTCTAACTCTGCTTGCGTATAGCCCAGCAAAGAGGAATAGTTTGGGTGCATTGTAATATCATGCAAGTTATTCAAATCAGAGAAAATAGATACTTTGCTAAACTTGCTGACTCCTGTGAGGAAAAAAAAGTGAATATAAGCATCTAAATCCTTAATGACCGAGTAAAATTCCTTCAAAATATCCCTGTTTTCTAATGCCTTGGGCATTTCCTCCTTGCTCAGATACTCTATGATAGGTTTATCGTATTCATCTATTAAAATGACTACCTTTTTTTTAATAGATAATCCTTTAATGAGTTCTGTAAATTTATCTCCAATACTTGATGTTTGAAAAATAATACCATGCTCATTAGCAACATCTTCCAAGCGGTTCTCTATTGCTTTTCTTAGCCCAATATCTTTAAAACTTGTATTACCAAAACTAAGATGAATAATTGGATATTTTTCCCAAGTGATTTTATCCTCAATCCAAAGTCCTGAAAAGAGGTGCTTGTTCCCTAAAAAAATATCATGTAAAGTGCTAATTAATAGTGATTTACCAAAACGGCGCGGGCGCGAGAAAAAATAATATTTACCCTGCAATAGCTCATAAATATACTTGGTCTTGTCTATATACACATACCCTTCTGTTCGAAGTTCGCTAAAAGTTTGGATTCCTATGGGATATTTTAAAGGCATACACTGAGCTTATTTTTTTACAAAGATAGTGATTTTATTTGCAAAAAAATAATCCATAAAATTTAGGATTGTTGAAATTTTCACTAATTTTACTCATATTCCATCGAGAATACTTGAACAACTACTATCTTAGGTGTATGAAAAATTACTCGTAAATTAAAAATGAAAATGAAAATGAAAAAAAAATTACCCATAGGCTATTTTGTGCCTATTCTTTTCTCTTTACTCCTGCTAAGTTCTTTCGCTTATGCACAGAAAAAGATTACTGGCAAAGTAACTGATTCCGAAGGTGGCTCGGCTCTCCCTGGTGTAACCGTAGTGGTGAAGGGAACGCAAGTAGGTACTGCCACTGATGTAGATGGAAGCTATGCTATTTCCTTGCCTGCGGGCAGTGCTGACGTACTCATTTTTTCTTTTGTGGGTTACAAATCACAAGAGATTGCAGTAGGCAACCAAACCAGTATCAACGTTTCGCTGGTGGCGGGTGCAAGCTACTTAGACGAAGTAGTAGTTGTGGCGTACGGTGAGCAGAAAAAAGTTACCGTTACAGGTGCAGTAGCCTCTGTACAAGGCGATAAAATCATGGCTTCCCCTGCGGTAGATTTGTCCAACTCGCTGGCAGGTCGCTTACCTGGCTTAGTAGTGGTGCAGACCAGTGGAGAACCTGGACAGGACGGCGCAAGAATCTCTATCAGAGGTACAAATACGCTGGGAAACAGTAGCCCTCTGGTCGTTATTGACGGTATCCCTGACCGCGATGGTGGTTTAGGTCGCCTCAATCCACGAGATATTGAGTCTATTTCTGTGCTAAAAGATGCTTCGGCAGCTATCTATGGCGCACGTGCTGCCAATGGTGCTATTATCGTAACTACCAAAAGAGGCAAAACAGGCAAAACTACAGTTACGTATGACTTTAACCAAGGCTGGTCGCAACCTACCATAGTACCTAAAATGTCCAACGCGACAGAATATGCCAATATTATGAACGAGTTGCCTATTTATAAAACCATTCCTGTAAATGAGTGGGGCGCAGCTTGGTCAAGTATTCAGCAAACAGGTGCTTACCAATCGCCTACGCCTGGCGTGAGGGCATTAAGTGCCAACTATAGCCCAGATGCAGTTAGAAAGCATGGAAACGGCTCTGACCCTTGGGGATACCCTGATACAGATTGGTTTGCAGGCTCATTTAAGAGCCTTGCCCCACAGTCAAGGCACAACTTACAGCTTTCAGGAGGTTCAGAAAACATCAGATACATGGCTTCATTGGGCTATGTATTCCAGGATGCTATTTACAAAAACTCTGCGACCAATTACCGCCAGTACAATTTCAGGGTAAACGTAGATGCCAAAGTAAACGACTATATCAGTGTAAACTTAGGGGTGATGGCACGTAGAGAAGACAGAAGATATCCTACTGAAAGCGCAGGCTCTATCTTCAGAATGTTGATGCGCGGTCGCCCTACTGAGCCGCAAGTATGGCCTAATGGACTGCCAGGTCCCGATATAGAAAACGGTCAAAACCCGTACGTTATCACTACCAATGCCACAGGATACCAACAAAACCCAATTGATTATATCCAAACCAATGGAGGTGTTACTATTACTAATCCTTGGGTGAAGGGTTTAAAACTCAACCTGACTGCCGCAGTAGATAAGAAAAATGATGATATTAAAAGATGGCAAACTCCATGGAGGCTTTACTCTTGGGATAGGGCAACCTTTGAGGCTGATGGTGTAACACCACTATTAGTTGGCTCAGTCCGTTCTACTTTTACAGACCCAAGATTGCTCCAAGGCACAGAAAATGTACTCAATACCAACCTTACAGGTATCCTGACGTATGAAACTAAGTTTGGGGAAAATCATAGCTTAAATGCCATGGTGGGCGTAACCAGGGAAACTTTCAAAGGAAATAGATTCTTTGCTTATCGCAGAAACTATATTTCTCCTGCGCTTGACCAATTATTTGCGGGTGGCGCACTATTACAGGACAATGGCGGAAGCGGATACAACAGGGCGCGTTTGGGTTATTATGGCAGACTCCAGTATAGCTACAAAGACAAATACCTTGTCGAATTGGTGGGTCGTCGTGATGGCTCTTACATATTTCCCTCCGCAAGTAGATTTGGTACTTTCCCAGGTATATCAGTGGGCTGGAATATCACCAGCGAAGATTGGTTCAAAGTAAACAACATTGATTACTTGAAACTGAGGGCTTCTTACGGACAAATGGGTAATGACCAAGTAGTTTTTAATGACCAACTTCAAGAATACGCCTTCTTGTCAAGCTATGGCTTTGGGCAATACCCTATTAATGGTGAAATAAAAAACACACTTCGCGAAACAATTTTGGCAAACCCGAGCTTTACATGGGAAAGAGCCAATAACTATAACTTAGGTATAGATGGAACCTTGTTCAAAAACAGAATTGATTTTACGTTTGAATACTTTTATAATAAGCGCGACCAAATCCTGATTCAAAAGACAGGCTCAACGCCTGCTTCTTCTGGTATCAGTTCACTACTGCCGCCTGTAAACGCAGGGATAGTTCAGAATAGTGGTTTTGAGTTCAATGTAGGTTACAATAGCAAAGCAGAAAACGATTTGAGATTCAGGGTAGGTATCAATGGTGGTTATGCCAGAAATAAGGTGGTCTTCATGGACGAAATTCCTGGCGCACCCTCTTACCAGTTACAAGAAGGAAAGCCTATTGGTGCATTTTTAGTGTATCAGTCTGATGGTGCATTCCTTAATCAAGCAGAAGTAGATGCCAATACGATTGATTACAGTGCGGTAACTTCTAAGTTGATTCCTGGCGATATGAAATTAGTAGATTACAACGGTGACGGCAAAATCAATGCAGATGACCAAGTAAGAACAAATAAAAATCAAACACCAACTTTTAACTTTGGTGCTACTGTTGATATTCGCTATAAAGGTTTTGACTTGAATTTGCTTTTCCAAGGAGCTACAGGTGCAGCACTGAGAATCCAAACAGAATCTGGCGATATTGGCAATTTCTTGAAGTATTCTCACGACAACCGTTGGTCTGTGGATAGCCCAAGCAGCGTACACCCAAGATTGGCAAGTCGTGGTGATACCTATTATACAGGTGGCAATTTTGGAAATAATACCTATTTCTTGTTTAGCAAAAACTATATTCGTTTGAAAAACATAGAATTAGGCTATTCTCTCCCTGCTACTGTGGTACAAAGAGTCAAACTTTCTAATGTAAGACTTTTTGTAAACGGGTTAAATGTATTTACCGTTGCGGCAAATAATGTATTTGACCCAGAGGCAAATGCTTCAGGTGGGGTGTCTTATCCCTTATCTCGTGTGATTAATACAGGTTTAACAATAACTTTCTAAATTCTATTCAATAAATATGAAAAAAATAAAAATATCTTTTGGAATTATAGGTCTGATAGCTGTTTTTACAGTAGCGTGTAACAAAGATTTCTTGGAAACACAGCCATTAGATAGGATATCGAGCAATGCTACATGGAGTGATGGCGCACTTGCAGAGGCATTTGTGAACGGAGAATACTCCTTTTTGGGCTATGGTGGTTTTGAGGAGCAGGCATTAGCCGCCTATACAGACGAGGCAATGTTTACGCACTCAGGCAGAAATATCAATACTTTCACCGAAGGCGCAGAAAGTCCCTCAAACTTAGCTTGGTTTAGTAGCACTTACGAGTGGGGTTCTATGTATCTGGCTATTAGGCAGTGCAATACGGCACTGGAAAATTTGCCAAAAGCAACCTTCGATAATAAAATGTTGAAAGACAGATTATTGGGTGAATCTCATTTTATGAGAGCATATTTCTACCAGCAACTCGTACGCTTTTATGGTGGTGTACCTCTTATTCAAAAAGCCTACGGACTAAACGAAGATTACAGCGTAGCTCGTAGTTCTTATGACGATTGTATAAAGTTCATGATTGGTGATTTAGACAAAGCGGCTGAATTACTAAAAGGGAAGGCAGAAGTAGCAGGTAGAGCCTCTTATGTAGCAGCATTGGCTTTGAAAGCACGAATTTTATTGTATGCCGCAAGTGATATGCACAATGCCGCAACACTCCGCGCAAGAGCGCCAGGCATTGGCAGCTATGCAAAAATGGAATTTTTGGCATACACTGGTGGCGACCAAAGAGCCAGATGGCAAGCCGCAAAAGCTGCTGCAAAAGCTGTATTGGATATTCACAGTGGCTACAAACTTAACCTGAGCGCACCAGTTTCTCCCGCAGACGGCAGAGCAAACTATAACGCGATTGCCATGGGTGGCAAAAGTGCAGTAGCTGATGCTGCTGGCGCAAGCGAACTCATTTTCCAAAGAACATTGAGCGCACTCTTTACCCAAGAAAGTCAGTGGCCTCTCGGTGGAACTAACCATGGTATCAACAATGGTCCTAATGGTTATAACAACTGGGCAGGAAATACGCCCATCCAAAATTTAGTAGATGACTATGAAATGATGG
>JAAFJS010000182.1 GCA_013298985.1 Cytophagales bacterium | reverse complement strand
TGGGTGCAGGCTTTGTACTTACCACTTTGGGCTATCAGTTTAACAACTCGATTTTGTCCCGATTTGGATTGGGCTTGATGGCAAGCAGCGTGGTGGGGGCGGTCAGCGACTTAGGCAGTACACCAAGCCAAGCCAAAGGACTTGAGGGCGTGGTAGATAATGCGGTATATCGCGCAGGTGTATTCGTGGACGACATGAGCAAAAAAATTTGGCTCGACAAAGCGATTGAAGCGGTCAAAGGCAAAGATGCAGGCGTACAAGGCTTGGGCTACGCGCAGGTGTATGTCGAAGATGGCGCACTGGCAGGCTTTGGCAATTTGACCCAAGACGAGCAAGCAGGTATCGAATCCGCCTTAAATCGGTATCAAAAAGAACAAAATTTGGTATTAAATCAGCAAGCATTGAAGGGTACAAGCAATTACACCTTATTGTAATAGATTTATTATCAGGTCTTTAAATTAATTTATATAAAACTTTTAAACTTTTTTTTACAAAATGTACGACAATTCATTATTAGGCTTAGGTCAGGAAGGCGTAGGCTCGTATGACTATCAGGTTTTCGTTCAACAGATTCAGGCTGGCAATACTGACATTCCGCAAGAGATTAGAGAAGCAGTGTTGGCAAAAAAGCTGAAAATTCGCCCATTGATTGGTTTCAAGGCTATTATTTCAGGAATTTCTCCATTGGTAAGTTTTTTTACAAACGCAGAAAAAAGAGTGGTTGGTATTTCCAACATTGAAAACAGCAAGCCGCGTATCGGTGAGCTATTCATGATTAGCGCCATTCAGCTCAAATCTGGCACTGCTGTTAGTGCAGATGAAATAGGTTTGCGAGAAACCGTTTTTGCAGGCATAGAAGCCACACCTGCTCACAAAGTGTATGTCAATGGCTGGTCTAAATTCCAAGTGGCAAATGATGCCATTTTTGAAGAATTGCCCAATGAATCATTCATCAACACTGGAGACAACAATGAAAAAACAGGGTTATACAGGTTGCCTAAGCCCGTTTTTGTCAACAATGCTCAAGAACTACAATTTGATTTGACGGCATCTTCCATCGCAGGTCTTACTGCCAATGCTGCGCTGAAATTATTACTTTATGGCATCAAAGTAAGTGCTAATTAGTTCTAGGATAATTATTGCGCACCATTGATGAGTAATTGGTGGTGCGTGATTTAATTTTTTAATCATAAAAAAACCATGAACGAAGAACTCATAAATCAATTTTTAGCGGCACAAAATAAAACAAACGAATTACTTGAATTGATTGCAAGCGGCTCAAAAATCGTAAATAAAGGTCAAAATGCCAAAAAGAAAATAGGCGAAATTACCATTACAGCTTCAGGAATAAAGGACGAAAAATCATTTACTGTACCGCAAGAGATGGAAGACATTGGTTTTTTCTGTATCGAAACTTCTGAAAAAGACCGCTTAATAAAGCGTTGTTCTATCGGGTTAAGCATAGACAGTACGCAGTATTTCGAGCCAGATACGCCCGCTAAAACATTTTACTTCCCAGAATACAACGAGGTGAGAATGTTGGATTTGCGCGAATTTAGTGCCGATGGAAATCCCATCAAATCAATATCTAAACAAATTACGATTAGATACTCAGACGATTCAACCGTAAGCTCTCCCGCTTTTGCGCCTTATAAACTCTTTTTTTATATTCAAGGAAAGTCGAAAAATCAAGGAAAATAAAAATGGCAAATAAGCTAAAAACGCAAACAATAGTAATCAAAATGAGTGGTGTGCAGGGCGAATTAAAGCCTTTTACACTCAAAGTGGCTCATGGGCATAAAGTAAAAGCAGTTTATGCAAGCATTAAAAAACCATAAACGAAGTCGAGTCAAAAATTATACGATTCATATTGAGAATCAAGGGGAAGTCAAGGCATTTTTAATGCACCTTCCCGCAGGTACGCGGCGAGTCAAGTGCGTGTCTGTATCCGCCCAAAGTCCATTGGACAGGGTGCAAACCAATACATTGTTACAGGAAGATGGATTTGATTTGTTGCAAGAGAATGGAGATAGTATTTTAATTGATGACTAACATGATGGAAGATGAAGTAATAGGAGAACTGACGCTAAGAAGCAATGATGCCCGCGACGAGGTATATAGTATGATTGTCAAGAACTCAGATAATGTCAGCGAAGATGTAGATGGCTTTTCGCCTGTTCGCAGGTACGTTCAAGCAGAATGTTTTGAGGTGGCTGGCTGTACGCGCGTGCTAAAAGGCACATTCAAAGACATCATCAACAAGCAAAACAACCTCAATACACCTTACAAGCTCGTTTTAACGGTCGTATATGAACAGTAATAAATTATGGAGATAGATTTCATTTTAGACAAAATGCGCCGCAAAGCCGCACAGTTGGGTAATCATGATTACACCTATCTATACTTAGACTGGAAGCTATGGGCAAATGCGATTAAAAATGTAGAAGGCGCAGCAGACTATTTTTATATCTTGGGTTTTCCTGCGGGTGTACGCGTGGAAAGCAAAGATGCGCTGTACGATACGGCATTAACGGTAAGTACAGGTAATTGCATAGAGCAAATGCACGAGCATCAGGGCGACTTGGTTATTACCAATTTGTTAGCTTCTGTTAATTCATTGATTTTGATTCAACAAATTTTTGACCCGATAAATTGTGATGTACCAAATGTAGAAACAGCCAAAGACATCAACATTAACATCATTCAACAAACCAATGTAGTGTAGCATGAATAAAAGACCATTTTCAGTGCAAGAACTCGACAAATTTAAAGAACTCATCAAACTCAATGCTTGGTGGTTTCAGGTCAAGTTTGACGATACCATTGTGATAGCGCGCACCAATGAGTTAGAAAAATTTGATGCAATTATTTCATTATTAGAGCATTATACTAACATCGTGGAGATTACTGCCTACAAAAACGGTGATTTGAATAATCGCAATGCTTCGGATAAGCGGTTCTTCTTGGTGAACGGAATTGCCGATGGCTTGGGTGGTCTAAACACGATTCAGGAGCAAGCTACTAATTTGTTCAAAAAACAGCTTGATGAGCATAAAATGGCTGTTTTAGAAAAAGATAACAAGGAGCAAGACAAGTACATAAAAAGTTTAGAAACTGAATTGGAAACCTTGCAAATGGAAAAACAGCAAGGTGCATTGATGTTTGGTTCAGCAGGTTTATTAGGCGGTTTCATCAATGGCTTTGTCAAGAAAAGTCCGCAATTACTGGGACTTATTCCCGAACAGTACAAGGGGTTAATTGGGGTTGAAAACATAGAAGTTGAAGGCGCAATGCCAACCCAAGCAAATGCACTTAGCGAGGATGATAAGTGGTTGCTGAATGCTGCCAAAGAAATGTATGCAGGCTTTACGCAGGCAGAAATAGACCTGATAAAAAACGGACTTTTTCCCGCTTTCAAAGCGGACAAAAGCAACTTAAATATTTGTTGGTATGTAATTAAAAATCAACCAAATACAGAAAATGAATCAAACCCAAGTAGTCATTAGCATCGTGGCAAACTCTGACATAGAGAAAGCCCGAAAAATTGAGTATTTACAAGAGCTTTCTTTCCTCAGTGCCGATGACTTATTGGTATTGGTGGAGATGAAAAAAAAGATATTGGACAGTGGAAGAAATGTAGTAAAGGCTTTTGCTTTTATGAAAAAAAATATAAACAACATTATTTCTTTTTTACCAAAATAATTCATGGCAAAAGAAAAAAGTAGTTGGATAGCAGAACTTTACACCGTAGCGGAAAGGCGTAGTGCGATTCGCATGGTCATACTGGTAGGTGTGGGCGTGGGCGTAGCGGCACTGGTGAGTAGGGGACTGAAAAAATCACAAGAAAATAGCTATTACCAAAATGTAGCCAATCCAAGTAAGGCGGCTTTTTTTTCTGAACGGCTTTGGAACGCCTTTGAGGGCTGGCATGGCTGGTCGGGCTTCACCGATGAGGACGAAATATGGGCAGTATTGAACGAAATACCTGACAAAAAAATGTTTGCAGAAGTTCAAAGACAGTATAAGATTGTGCATGGAGAAGACTTATTATGGCGCATCAATGACGAGCTAAGTGGGGACGATTTGACTGAAACCTTAGCAATTATACAAAAAAGAGGTTTCGCATAAATGATATATTTTTATGGCAAAAGAAAATAAAAAATCTAAAAAAACCAGTATGCTTACGACCGTAGGCATAGGGGCGGGGGCATTGGTCGTGGGTGCGGGCGCATACATCTACCTCACGCGCAATGAGATTGATTCACTTTACGCCAAGCTGAAGGCAATGTATGGCGCAGGCGCACCAAGTCAAAGCGAGTATATCAATACTTCTTCTGGGGCAAGTACAACTGGTTTTCCACTCCAAAAAGGGAGCAGAGGGGCAGCAGTAAAGGTATTACAGCAGGCATTGATGCAGCGTTACGGCAATGACATTTTGCCCAAGTTTGGGGCTGACGCGGACTTTGACAGCGAAACAGAAATCGCGCTAAAAAGCAAGGGACATCCTACCGTACTCAATGAAAGCGAATACAAGAGTCTCATAGGATACCTGACGGGTAAAAGTGGTGATGCCACTGCACCAGTAGCCACTTTGCCAGAAAAAACTGCGACCAGCAGTGCGGCAGACTTTCCTATTACCTATTCTTCCAAGAATAACGGTAGCTTGAGAAACCTACAAAAAGCACTCAATACCAAAGGGTTCACCGATTATGAAGGCAAAAAACTGACCGAAGACGGCACGATGGGCAGACGTACTGCCTCCGCCATGATTAAGGCAGGGTTTAAACAAGGTATGATGCAGCCCGCAGGAACGGTAGAAACACCCATCACCAAAGTCGTGTATGATGACTTTATGAGCAGTAAGCTCAGTGGACTGGGTGCGATTTACTCGAATGATTTGGTCGTGGTGGGCGAGTTTGCACCCGTTTACGATTTGAAAAACAATCCACAAGGTACGGCAATGAGAGGCGAATTACTTGGGCAAGTGCAGGGAAGCGATTCTACAGCCTTTTACTTTGTAACGCGTGGAGGTCAAGTGAGAAAGGTGAGAAAGTCATTGGCGGCAATTACCGCGTAGTTTTTACATTTTAAAATAAAAAAATGGCACATTTATCAGCTAAAAAGCAGAAAATCAATTACTTAAAACTATTGGCAGGTAATGCCGCAGGAGGTATTAGCGGTTATTTCTTAGCACGCGAACTCGGAAAGGCAGAAACGCCCTTTGTGCTGGGTGGGCAAGTATTGGGCGCAACCATTACCGCTTTTTTGGTTTTAAAATAAAAATACGATGAACAGAAGCAGACATTACAGGCATTTAGGGAATAGGGCTTTTGCAGGCTTGATGGGCTTACGCGGAGATAGCGATGTGTATGAGCCTTCAGGCGAGGAGCAGTTGGTACTTAAGTTCATGGGCTTACAATTAGCGTATGACACCGCCGCAAAGTACATGAAAGACGTTACTGATGGGGTTATATCAAGAACTACTGGTATCAAAGTCATTGATGTAGGTGATTTTGAGATACAAGGCAGCAATGTAGTCGCCACTTCGTGTATTTTAGTTATAAAACCAATGGATGGAAACTTTATTTTTTTTATTGGTCGTCCAGTACACCCAGATTATGGTTCCACTGAGTATATATCGAGCAAGCGTGCGTATTATGCGTATTTTTTTGCTTCAAGTGCCGACTACGGCCTTGGCTTATACAACAAAACAAAATCATTGGTGAGTATGCTCACTAATGATTATTTGAACCGCCCCGCCCAAAATTACGAACAGCAAGCGGTCAGCAATGACAATAGCATTGCCATAGAGAAACGCATAGAAGCCTCTAACGCCGCATTAAAACAGCAAATCATTGACGACCAAAAGGCATTTAAAAAAGATGCACAAATTCAGGCGAATGTCATTGAGGCGCAGCGACAAAAAGAAGTTGCGGACGAAAAAATACGACAAGTTTCTGACGAACTCGCACGAATTACGCGCATGAAGGAAGAAGCAGACAATTACGCCGATTCCACTTATGAGGCGCAACGATTGGAACAAGAACGCCAAAGACAAATCAATCAAGCAGGCGAGGCTCAGCGATTCATAGACATAGGGATTCAGCAGGGCGCCCAACTTGCCAAGCAAGAAGCTGTCCAGCAAACTGTTTACAATAGGGAGGCAGAACTTGCCAAATTAAAACAAACCAGCACCAATACTGCCACTGGCGCGCAACTCTCTAAGACCACGCAGACCAACGCGGTAAGCAATTATGCAGCTCTAAAACCTGCGCCCTTGACGACCAGTAAGCCTGCGGTGGCGACGACCAAACCTACGACGACCACAGGTAAACCTACAACGACGGCAGGCGCAGGTGGCAGGATAGAAAAAGACGAGGAAGTGGTCGTAGATAAAGACGGAAATCCAGTGGACAAAAAAGGACTGCCTACTTGGGCATGGGTAGCGATTGGGCTTACAGGCGTAGTGGTCGTGGGAGGTACAGTTTATCATGGCAACAAAAAAGGTTGGTTCAAAGGCAAAAAAGAAAAAGTTAAAAAATCTAAATCTAAACGATAAAAAAATGGATTTAAAAGCATTAAACGCAAAGTTTGTCAATGCAAACACCCTATCTGCGCCCAGAAACAGCACCAAAATACGCAATATTATCATAGCGTACCAGTCCTTTATGGCTGAACTTTCAAAAGTGGCACCACAATTAACAAAAAGTCCAGGCTTTGATGGTCTGAACAGTTACGCTACAACTTTAATAGTGAACTTGGAAATGACTTGTGCAACGGCGAATTGTGGTTCTGGTGATGTAGCTTACGAGAATGCATGGACGAATAACATTTTGAACGATGCCAAAAATAACTTATCTGCTCGACTTGCCGCGTTTTTAACGCCTATCGTTGAATTTGCCAAAAATTCAGGAGAGGGAAACAAAGGTGTTTTGATGGTAGAAGAAAGGAAAACGCAAATCAATCAACTTTTGAAAGTTACGAACCCGCTTTCTGATACCTTCAAAAAATTGCAAGAAGAAAAATATTATTACGATTCTGTTTCTAATTTACTGTCTATGGGAGGTTTTTTGGAGTTAGAAGGCTTGCTTAGCAAAGAAGTCTATGACAAGTTCAACCCACCCGCGCCGCCCGTAACCCTGACCGTAGCCACACCGCAAGGCGTGAACGTGAACATTACTGCCAGCCAATCGGCAAGCGTGGTCAGTTCGCCTGCCAAGCCCCAAGAAGTAGTAACAGTCAGTAATCAAGTACTGGACAGCCAGCAAAAACCCATCTCGAAAGCAGACATTCCAACCACAGAAAGTGGAAAACCGCAGACCATTCAGGCGATGGACGTGGCTACAGGAAACGTGGTAGAAATTGTAACGGACAAATCAAACAGTCCCGTCAGCAAGCCCGCGATGGTAGAGAATACCAAGACAGGCGCGCAAACCGTCCAAAACTTGGCAGTCAATGAAAAAGGACAGCCCATTGCGACCATTGTAAAAGACAGCAAAGGAGCTGTCCAAACTATGACAGACCCCGTTACCCAGAAAGAAATGCCCCTCGTTAATACAGCAAGCATGCCAGAAATAGTCAGGCAAGCGGTAAACAATCCAGTGGCACGAGTAGAAACGATTGATAATCAAAATCATGCAAAAAAAGAAACTTTGCCTCCCGAAGAACAAGACATCACCAAGCCTTTGGTTGCCTTAGCAATTGGGCTGACTTTGGCAGGCATTGGCTACGCGATTACCAAGTAATCAAAATGATTACTTGATGAGCCGTTTTGATTAATTCATAATTCATCATTTATAATTCATAATTAAAATTACTATGGCAGTTTCAAAGAAAAAAACAAGCACAAAAGCGAAAAAAGCAAAGAGAAAAGCAACAAAAACCTCTCGTAAGGCCAATAGGGCTGCTTCTCCAAAACAAGTGGCACAGCGTAAGAAGTTCAAAGCGGCGGCGGCACGTGCCAGCGCAAGAAGTGCCAAAACAGGTATTTCTTACAAGGAAGCAATGAGCCAAGAACTTAACAAGTAACAACACAATGATAGCAGGTTTCAATCTTAAAAACTTACGCAATATCGAGGCATTAGCTTCTGAAATTATGCGTAAGGAAAACAAAAGCGCAAAGGTAGCTTATGTAGAGGCGGCGCGCACCTTACGCGACACGGGCAACTGGGTAAGTGATAAAAAAATCACTCCAAGTAAGGTACGCACTGCTTTTGGGGCGAAGAAAATCGCGGGCGAGCAAAAACCGCTATCGCCTGCACCCCAAACCAAAACCTTTGAAGGCAAGCAGTATCAAATTATCAAAGAAGTAAAAACAAAAGCAGAAGTAAACAAAGAAAAAATGAACTGCGAAAACGCGTGTTTTTACATCAAAACCGTCAAACCTACGCGCAGGGGTGATACTTATAAACTTTACGGAAGGAAAAAAAGTGCTGCTTCGGGCAAAAAAGCAAAAACAAAACAAAAAAATGAAAAATAGTAGCAAAAATCTGGGGTTGGTTCTGTTGGTGTGGGTGTGTAGTGCTTTGGCTGTCTTTGGGCAGTCAAAGCCTATATCGCAGTTGCCAGAAGCGACCGTCGCGCTCGACTCCAATGTACTGCCTATCGTGAATGGTGGCAGTACCAAGAAAATCAAATTTGCAAACCTCAAATCCTCGCTTAACCTTTTTAACGGTACTTGGAATAGCCTCACAGGAAAGCCAACTTTTGCCAATGTAGCTACCAGTGGTGATTATACTGATTTGTTAAATAAACCTAACATTATAAGCACTGCGAGTAATGGATTAAATCTAACAGGAAATGAGGTAAAATTGGGTGGAAGTTTATCTCAATTTACAATAATAAACACAAATAACAATCCTTTTCAAATTTTAGGAAATGATATTTTTTTTACATTTGCTAACCAGTTTATATCATTAGGCACAGGAAACTCGTTTTATCTAAATTTTTCTCAAACTGGTGATTATGGTATAGTTATTAAACCTGGAAATGATAATACTCGTTTTCTCATAGATGATACACGACTTACAAAATTTGGATTAGAGTATTCTGGTAACTACTCATCAACTTACTCAAACCGCAGTTTAGTTGATAAAGGATATGTTGATGGTACTGTTATTACAAAACAAAACACCTTAGTAAGCGGAACAAATATTAAAACGGTAGGGGGGGTATCTATATTAGGTAGTGGTGATATTCCAATAAGTGGCGGAAGCGGGACGGTTAGTAGTTTTGCCTTTCAAAATGGTGGTGGTTTTACTGGCGCAGTAATCAACGCATCAACTACACCTGCATTAACATTGTCTTTACAAAATGCAAACGCTTCACAAAGTGGACAACTTACAAATACAGACTGGAACACGTTTAACGGAAAACAAAATTCATTAGGATTTACACCAATTTCAAATGTATTAAATTCAGCACAGCTTTTCGTAGGGAACGGCTCAAACGTAGCTACCGCAGTTTCCATGAGTGGCGACGCAACAATAAGCAATACAGGTGCTGTAGCTATAGCTAATAATGCGGTTACAAATGCAAAATCCGCACAAATGGTAGCAAATACCATGAAAGGCAACAATACAGGCTCTACTGCAAATGCAGTGGATTTGTCAGTAGCACAGGTTACTTCTTTATTAGCTGTAACTACACCAACAGCAAGCAGAATTCCTCAGTATAGCACAAATCTAACGCTAAACTCAAGTAACTTTCTAAATGGATATACGACCACAGCCACTGCCGCAGGCACGACTACGCTAACGGTAGCAAGCAATCAACAGCAGCAATTTACAGGCACAAACAGCCAAACGGTCGTTTTACCCGTAGCAACTACGCTGGTAAATGGACAAAGTTATATCATCAGGAATATATCCACAGGAGTCGTTACCGTTCAAACTTCAGGCGCAAACGTATTGCAAGCAATGGCAGGCAATACCTCATTGTTGGTTACTTGTATCAATACCACAGGTGGAACAGGAACAGCAAGTTGGAATTGGGAGTATGCCACCTTAAATAATGGCTTAGCTTTGACTAATGCTCTTACATCAAGTAATATTTTAGTAGGCAATGCCTCAAACATTGCCGCACCAGTAGCCATGTCAGGCGGTGCAACTATCTCCAATACAGGCGTAGTAACTTTGGGCAATGCCGCCGTAACAGGGCAGGCTCTTACAGGGCTTATAGCAGGCACAAACACGCAATTAGCTACCACTAATACTATTTTACAAGCGTTTCAAAACACACAAGCGCAAATAAATGTAACACCCGAATATGTAATTCAGGGTGCGGGTAATACATACCCAGTTCCTACTTTTACAACAGGGAAACCACTTGTTTTTATAGGTGCGGACTTTCCACAATCCGCAGTTGCAACTAATATGCGTGATATTGATACGTGGGTTCAAAACAAACCTAACGCACCTACTTCATTGGTAGCATCAGGAATTAGCAACTCAGCTGTAACTTTGACCTGGATTGCACCGCTTTTTAGGGACGAAACCAATACTAATATTGCCACTTCAAACCTGCTCTACAGGGTTCAGTATAAAACTACTGCATCTGGTACTTGGCTCACTTGGGGAGAGTTTTCTACGCTCACTACACAGCTTACAGGACTGACCGCAAGCACAAGCTATGATACACGTGTATATGCTTTTTTTGATTTTGACAAGCGAAAAATATTGTCAGATGCAACCGCAACGACTACATTCAGTACCACAGCAACAGCTAATAAGAATACATTGATAGCGGCAACAAGCCCTACGTGGTTTTCCATGACCCCGAACGCTAATACTAATAACCAAGACGTAACGCTTCGTAACTTAGGTACATTAGCAACAGGAAGTATATCTACCCCAACTACCTCACAAGATTGGGCGGTTTTATTCGGGGTGCAAAGTACAGGTGTGGCAAATAATGTAATTGTTGGTTTTAGAAATCAAAGCACTAATAATCAAGCGTTTAGGATATATGTTAATCCTACAACGACTACGCAAATATCTTATCAGGCGTATGATAATGCGGACGTTCAGCAGTTAGTGGTCAATGACATTACCACAAGCATTTTTGATGGTAGTTATCACCAAGTGTATATCACCAAGATAGGAACTACGCTTACTACCTACGTTGATGGTGTGGTAACACCTGTAAACAGTAGAACATTAAACAGCTTTCTGATGGATTTGAACCGTATTCAACCTCGCAATAACAATGGAGGGAGTGTTTTCCCTAACTTAGGCACTAACTCTTTTATTAGTGTATGGCAGGGTACAGGCAACTTACCCACCTTGACAGCAGTAGGGAATATTATGACAGCACCATTTTAAATTTTAGTTAAAAAATGAAAAGTATATCTTTATTTTTATTCGTGATTTTTTCTTTTCAGGTTTTAGCACAAAATCCTATCACGATAGACTTTAACGGCAGGACTTGTGAGTATCCTACACGCCCCTCAACTAAACAAAAAGTGTTTTGGAGGGGCAACATAAATCCTGCTGATAATGCTTCGGTGAGTGGTTTTCGTGTAAGTTATGACATTTGGATTAGTGATGTTCCAAAAGCTGACAATATTGTTACAATCAATGCTGGTAATTTCAGTACGATTCAAACAATTATCAACAATCTGCCCACAGACAGGGTTACAAGGCTGTTTTTTGAGGCTGGAACATACAATGCAAATATAAATTGCGCTGCCAAACATGGACTTCAATTTGTGGGACAGACCGACGCTAACGGTAACAACTTAGTAACTTTTGACGGAAGCATTGCACTATCGTCTTGGATAGTTGATGGTGCAAATTGGTATCATGCCATCACTGATATTAGCTTACTCACTGATGTAGATGCGTCTGATAGAGTAATAAGACCTTTGGGCTGGAAACCACAGCAGCTACTAAACAATGACCGCCCTATCAACTGGGTAGCAGATTTGGTTAGCTTGACCGACGAAAGTAAGGCTTTCCATGACGTAGCCAATAATCGTGTTTATGTGGGGCAAAATCCTACTGCTAAAACTTTTAAGTGGGCAAGATTTTCGTCTGCGATTCATTGCGGCGCAACGGCAGCAAATTACCCAAACGCTACAAATGGAGTTGTTATAGCTAATATTAATATTCAAAACTACGGTGGAACTACCTTAGAAGGCTCTATCGGTGGGCGTGGTTATACCTTTACCACTGGTCAGGCGTTTCCTTCGGGCAGTGCTGTAAAAAATTGGTTAGTAATACGTTGTAACTTTGACAGATGTGCTGGCATTGCGTTGTTTCTCCATTCTCAAAGTTCGGCTTACAACAATCGTATCAGCAATAGTGGCATTATTAGTATGCAATCGGTATATCCTGGCACAAACTCAGGGTACATACCTACTTACGCTACACGAGCCTGCGGAAATTTAATTGAAAACGACAATAATCGTTCATTTTCAAAAGATTACGCCAATGGTTTAAAGTGGGTAGGGCAGCGTTGGTGCGTATTAGAACGGAATATTGTTAGAAATCAAGGTTTTGCTTATTGGGGACAGAGATACATTACAGATGGAATATGGTTGGACTACTGCGAAGACATTTTTGTTTTGAATAATGTAGTTTATGGTGGCACTGGAAACGGAATACAATTAGAAGCCACAAACAACGGTTTAGTAGAAGGTAATACGGTCTATGATTGTGCTTTATCACAACTAACGCCAGCACCGCATGGTTTATTGTATCACGTAACA